>JAUYEP010000194.1 GCA_030689765.1 Methylovulum sp. | reverse complement strand
TTAGGTTTTTCTATCACAAAATCTGGCTTGAAACAGCAGTTATCTGTATGAAATAACGTGATTATTTATTTAACACTATGATTTTTAATAAATAAACTTGTGTAGATACTTATGCTCCTTATGGCTACTTTCAGTCAACATCGTTTTGGTAATCATCCATAAATTTTTCGGCATAGCGTTTGTAGACTTTATGGTTGATGAATGCGTCATACAGGTCTGGATCAATATGTTGGTTTTCTTTCATTTTCTTTAAAATAGCCAAGGCTTCAGAGAGACTTTTGCCCCGTTTATAAGGTCTGTCCTTCGACGTTAAGGCTTCAAAAATATCGGCAATCGCCATGGTTCTGGCCTGGATGGACATCTCGTCACGACGCAGGCCTTTGGGATAGCCTTTGCCGTCCATTCTTTCGTGGTGACCCCCTGCGTATTCAGGCACTTTTTTCAAGTGCTTTGGAAAAGTGATTTTTTCCAGCATCGCAATGGTGGCGACAATATGGTGATTAATGATTTCCCTCTCTTCCGCTGTCAATGTGCCCCGGGCAATATTCAAATTATAAATTTCATCGTCAGTCAGCTGCGGCAATATTTTGCCATTCAGGCACCATGTTGCTTGCTTTAATGCGCTTATTCGATCCTGATCTTCGGATGACATAAATTCCCCACCCGTATTGGACTGCCTGATAAATGCCAGGTCATCATTAATTTGGGCGATGGCTTCTAAATAGCGCTGCCCAATGCCCGCATCAGGTATTTCCCCTTTTTCTAAAGCGAGTTTTTGTTGTTTGAGCATTGTAATTTCCTGGTCGCGTTTTAAGACCTCAAAACGGGTTTCAATCAGTTCAATACGATCAAAAATGGTTTGCAGTTTGGTGGCTTTATCAATGACGAATTCAGGCGTGGTTATTTTTCCGCAATCATGCAACCAACCGGCAATTTTAAGTTCATAGCGGTCGGCGTCGGTCATCACAAAGTCTTTCAGATAGCCTTGCTGGGTATTGTGCGCGGCTTCGGCAATCATCATCGTCAATTCCGGCACTTTACGGCAATGCTCGCCGGTATGGGGTGATTTATCGTCAATAGCCGTGGCGATAAGTTGGATTAATGATTCAAACATGTTCCCCAAATCTGCAATTAAGCTTTGCTTGGTGAGCACAATCGCGGCCTGTGAGGCGAGCGCCTCGGTCAGATGTTGGGATATGGCATCAAAGCTGGTCACACTGTGGTCGGTTTTATCTATGGCATTAATGAGTTGCAGGATACCGATAATGTCCCCCTCATGGTTTTTCATCGGCACGGCAAGAAAAGACTTCGAGTGGTAATTGTTTTGGCGATCGAATGCTTTTGTACCTGAAAAATCGAATATTTGATCATCATAGGCATCACTGATATTGATCGTCTTGTTGCCATGATAAGAACAACTGACTACATTTTTTAAATTGGGGATGCCCTCTGCAAGATACAGGGGAATGTCAGGCATATTTACCGGCACGCCTGAACTGCCACCCAATTTTATCCCTAAGCTATCAGAATGTACGATTTCCATTTTTATGGCATTGTCACCAATGCGGTATAGCGTGCCGCCATCTGCATTGGTGATCTGCTTGGCGCCTTGCACTATCATTTCCAGCAACAGGTCATTATTCATTTCAGATGACAAAGCGACACCGATATTTATCAGTTTTTCGAGTTGGTAGTTGATGGTTTGGTTGTTCATAGTAATTAGGGGGGATTCAGGGGAGGCGGGTTCATTATGTGGTTTAGGGCAGGCAACTGCCTAACGTGCAACACGGGCTGCTATGCTTTAACCTACAGTTGTTTTAGCATAATTTCATAGTTTATGGGATTTTTTTTGCCAAGGTATTACTGTACACATAGGTTATAATTTTTCTTGGTTGTGGATGCCGCAATGACGCATGTCGACAATCTGACCTTCTCCCATTCCAGCATGAGTTAACAAGACCATGATAAATTTAATACATTTACTTAATGATCCAGACTTTATCCAATCTGTACCCTACAGCAAATTAAAATATCAGCCTAACGATGTCATTTTAAGAGAAAACGAAATCAGTCAGGAAGTCTACTTTATTTTAGATGGACAGGTTCAAGTGAGCATTCATATCAGTGATGATGCTGGCAAGTTGTTGCCTGGCTTGGCCCGTCTGTCTAAAGATGATTTTTTTGGCGAATTATCAATGTTTGATGGCGAACCGCGTAGTGCTGAGGTAATTGCATCAACAGCATGTGAAGTTGCTAAAGTAGATGGCTCACGAATGTTGAGTTTTATGGAAAAGTACCCGGACAAAGGTTATTTTGTATTGCGCGAACTGTTTATGAACCTGGTTATACGGATGCGGCAAAACAATATCCGTACAAAAACAGTGCTTGACCTTTATTTAAACGAACAGTAATACCCGCCCCAAAAGGTCGCTTTTATAGGTGTGTAGTTACGGCACATCATTTAGGCGGCCAGATTGTTAAATATCTAATGGCAAGCCCCATAACAATTCCTGATTAGCAAGATGCTTCAGCTAAGTCGTCATACCGGCAGATTGCCGGTATCCAGGTCACAAGGATGTGATATTTGGGTTGCCATCCGTGGCTTCTGGGTTCCGGCAATCCCGGAACGACGGTTTTGGGATTTGCTGAAGCATCTTGCTAATCAGGTAACAATTTGCTTATAAAGCTAATTGGCTAAATAGGTTAGCGAATTACCCTTTAAAATAGCGGTTTCATTCCCGCCAGCAACCCACTGGACGAAGCGCAACTCAGCGATGACGCTTTGCTGGGCCGTTATACGCCTAGGCAACAAAAAATCGAATAAACGAAAACTTAAGCATTTGGATAATGTGGATATTTCACATCAAGGGCTGTGAATATAACACAGCTTTTATTTTGCCGGTGCCGTTAAATATTGACCGGACCACAGGGATTTTAAGACCTGATTTAACGCTATCAACCCCGGAAGAGAACCATGAAAACACACATCAATAAAACCCTATCCCCATTTCGCA
Organism: Methylovulum sp.; assembly: GCA_030689765.1. Lineage (GTDB taxonomy): Bacteria > Pseudomonadota > Gammaproteobacteria > Methylococcales > Methylomonadaceae > Methylovulum. Next base: position 4,931 of record JAUYEP010000194.1, on the reverse strand, counting down.
AACTGATCATTGTCCTGAGCGGTTGGGGGCTTGTTGCGGCCATGCCTTATATACGTCCGCTTATCAGGAGCCTGTCATGATTAAAAAACTAACCGGATTTAGCCTGTTGCTGCTGGCCCAGTTATCCAACCCCTGCGCGGCGGCGATCAGCTATCCGATTGCATTTGTAACGCAAGTGCCGATACCGCAGGATTTCTGTACCTTAAATTCGACTTTCTGTAATCACCAGGCCGACATCGATATTACCGGGCGCGGCGGTGATTTATGGATACGTTATCCTGACGGGACGCTAAAAAACCTGACCGAAGCGGCAGGTTTCGGGCAAACCGGATTACAGGGCAATAAAGCCATTCAGGTACGCGACCCTGCGGTACATTGGAACGGCAAGAAAATCATATTCAGTATGGTTATGGGTGCGCCTACGCACTACCAAGTAAAGAGATATTATTGGCAGCTCTATGAAATTACCGGCCTGGGGAAAAATGAAATCCCTGTGATTACCAAAGTGCCCAATCAACCGGCCACCTATAATAATGTCAGCCCGGCTTATGGTACGGATGAGCGCATTATTTTTGTATCCGACCGTCCACTCAACGGTTTAAGCCATTTATATCCGCAACTGGACGAGTATGAAGAAGCGCCTTCTGTGACCGGCCTATGGAGCTTAAAGCCGTCCACCGGCTTGTTGGCTATGCTGACGCACGCGCCTTCCGGGGATTTCAATCCCTTTGTCGACAGCTTCGGCCGGGTTATTTTTACCCGCTGGGATCATTTGCAGCAAGACCAGCAGGCTGCGGCAGACCGTAACGGCACGCCGCATTGGGGCACATTCAATTATTCCAGTGAATCGGCTACGGCAACTGTTCTGAACAGCCGCAAAGAGATATTTCCCGAACCGTTGGGTTTTGATACGCTGTCATTGGCGGGCACAAATCTCGGCGGACATAGCTTTAATCATTTTTTCCCGTGGCAAGTCAATGAAGACGGCAGCGAACTGGAAACCGTCAATCATATCGGTCGGCATGAACTGGGCGGCTCTTATGTCGATGCTGTTTTTACCGATGACCCTTCGCTGACTTATTTGGCAAACAGTTTTAATCAAAACAAAATTGCCAATTTTTTCCAGATTAAACAGGATCCGGCTAACCCGAATGCGTATATCGGTATTAACGCGCCGGAATTCGGCACCCATGCTTCCGGGCAAATAGTGCGCCTGAAAAACGTTGCGCCATCCCATAATGCCGATCAAATGAGTGTTGATTATATAACCGATAAATCAACGTCATCGATGACTTCAGACGGCGCTACACCGGCCCCTGAAAACTCAGGGCATTACCGCGACCCTGTCATCCTGTCCGATGGTACGCTTATCGCGGCCCATACCAGTGAAACGCGTCAGGATAGAAATGACGGTACGATCACGCCTGATTATGCCAATGCCTATCCGCAATCGCGTTACGCGTTTCGTTTGCGGACATTAAAAAAGCAGGCGAACGGCGTCTGGACGCCCGATCAGCTCTTGACCCAGGGCATATCCAAGGACATCCATTATTACGATCCCGATACATTGACCCACTATACCGACGGGCTATGGGAATTACAGCCTGTCGAAGTGAAAGCGCGGGTTAAGCCTGCCCGTCGCATTTCGAGCCTGGGTGCGCCTGAGTTGCGGGTATTGCAAGAAGAAGGCGTTACAGAAGCGGAGCTGAGAAAATATTTAAAAAACAGGGGGCTCGCTTTAGCCATTATGCGTAACGTGACGCAACGTGATGATAGCGATAAACAGCAGCCGTTCAACCTCGCGGTAGAAGGGAGTGCGGCACAAACCGTAGGCAATAACGGGAAGCTTTACAATATAGCCCATTTCCAGGCATTTCAGGCCGATCAAATACGCGGCATAAGGAACTACGACTCAACAACGGTCAAGCCGGGGCGCCGCGTACTCGCCCAACCGCTGCACAGCGTTATGGCAAACCCACCCCTGGAGTCAGGTGCGCCAAAGGGCAGCGTAAAAATTGCCGGTGATGGTTCGGTTGCGATGTTATTGCCGACACGCCGCGCGTTGAGCTGGCAGCTTACCGACCCGCAAGGTAATTTTGTCGTCAGGGAACGTAACTGGCTATCTTTGCAGCCTGGAGAAATCCGCACCTGTCCTGCCTGCCATGCCCCCAATACCAAGGATCAGGCCGGACAAGCCACCGCAACGAACACGCCCGAAGCGCTAAGGCAGTTACTGATTTTTTTGAAAGCTAACGGCAGTTTATAACCCTCATGAGCGTCCTCTCCGTTGACGGCAGGGATGCCGTCATTTTTTAACCGTCAATGGAACCCTCATCAAAGTGACATTTTATGTTTAAGTTTCTGTATCGTTACCACTATACGTCAAATTTAACGTGTATTGTACGCAAGGGTCTATCGCATTAATCAATAGTTCCGCCTGTCGCCGCAGATCGTTATGACATGGGGCTTGCAATCGCCGTAAGCCCTGTGCGACGATGCCTTCAGGATGAAAATTCCATTCAGTGGGCGCGAGGATGCGGTAATCGTAAACCCTCCCCTGCCGCAATACCAGGCGATGGATCAACAGGCCGCGTGCAGCCTGGATCTGGGCTAGAGCAATGCCTTCGTTGGCGGCGCAATGTGCCGGTATGGCGGTGTCGTCTTTTGTCTGTGCCAAAAGCTGTCTTAAGCGGAACGGTATTCCTGTCACTTCCAGCAAGCGCCCCACGATGCGGGCAATCAGGCCGTTACCGTAATGGCCTTGCAATTCCAAGATTAACGGCTGAGGCAGTTGACGGTTCAACAATGTCGTTTCAAAGCAACGGCGTTGCCAGTGCGGTGTCCGGCAGAAAATGGTTAAGTCTTCCTGCTGTATCTGCCGGTTCAATGTTTCGTTATCGAGTTCAGGTAGGCAGGCGATGTTGTTTTGTCCGACGGCCACCCAGTTTTGGCTATATAAGTACCCCAGCAACCTAGCGGGTAACGTCCCGCTCTGCCGCAACCAGTTGTGCAGTTGCGCTTCGGTGCTTATGGCTTGAAAACCAGCCATTCGGCCGTTGAAAATCGCAGCGTCAATCAGCGCTTCCACTTCATTGATTAATCGGGTGAGCTGGCCCTCATCGATGTCGAGGCCGCTGTCGAGCTTGAACGGCTCGCCGTGCCGGAACAAATGCTGCTTGAATTGTGCATCGAATTTAAGCAGCGCCGCCAAGGCTTTTTTATCGGGGGCGAGGCCTACAAAGGCTGGCCAATCCAATAAAATCCGCCAGACATGTTCGCGTAAGGTTTCCATTTGCACCAGCATGTCGCGGGCGGTATCGTGCCTCGGCTCTAAAGCCATGCCCAACGCGGTGCGGCAAACCAGCAATGCGGCATAGGCTTGGGCATTACCGCATAGCGTGAACAGCAAGGGTATCGTGCCCAGCACCTGTTCCGGCGTTTTGCCCAGCAACACCTGCGCTGCCGCGCTGGGTCGGGCGGATGCGATGCGTGCTTCGGTTGCCCGACCGTTGCAGTGAAACAGATCGATATGTATTGAGCCAGCCAGTGTCACTTAACGGTTTCCTTTGCCGATAGCACCGCGCAGTAAATCACGGCGGCTAACGTTGCGCGGCGCCCCGCTGATCAACAAGCCCTGCAATGCGGCTTGTGCCGCAGCCAGCGCGGCGGCCTGATTTTCAAACTGGAACATCGGGGAGAACAGCGAACACCGTGCGTAAGGGCCGAGCTGCGCTTCGTTAGCCAGCGTAAATTCGAATACGCCATACGGGAAATGAAACTCGGATTTTGTGCCGGGTGGCAGCTCGCGCCAACGGCTGTCCGGTCTAGGTAACAGCAGCAGATTCATGAACCAGGGCGTAAGCAGTACACCCAGCCAATCTTCGCTAAACCGGCTGAAGCCGACCGCCTGCACTGAAAGTTCGGCGTTAAGCACCGGCATTCCGTGCATGCGTTTTTCCAAGACTTCGTTGTATGCCGTCTCCAGGACACGCCTGATCTGTTCGCTATCCTGCCACATCATTGGCCGTAGGGCACGCCCTACTTGGCTTACCACAACATCATCACTCATCCAGCAACAAAAAATCCTGTTTTTTGCCGCCGCATTGCGGACAGCTCCAATGCTCCGGCAATTGCGAAAAAGCCATGCCGGGCGGTATTTGCCAGACCTCATCGCCTACTGCCGGATCGTAGACATACCAACAGATTTTGCACTCCAGCCGGGTTTCCGGCGGGACAATCGACGCATCGCCGCCATAAGCGCCGGCAAAAAACGAGACGCTCATAAATACACCTTCAGTATTTCCTGTAAACGCTGGCAACTGTCGGCAATGTCCTCCGGCGAGGCGCAGGCCACGCTGGGTACGTCGCTGACTTCCAGCGTGTTGAGAATCAAGGTGTCTTGCGAATTGAAATAGCGCACCCACCAGACGAATTTGGTTCCGGTGGCGGTAATCCGGTTTGTGCCGTAGCCCCTGGATAGTATCGTCACCGTTCCAATACCCAGGCGCTGCGCCAGGAACGCCAGGTCCTGCTCGGTTTGCGGCAGCAGGCTCAAATTGATGGTATGCACCTCGTCACCCGGCCGGTATCCGGCAATCTTGGCGTTGAGTTCAGCCAGCAACGGCGGCGCATTCATCACGCCCGCCGGCAGCTCCGTCCAATAAGTGTCGATTTGGCTGGCCGCACCGTTAAACGCCGCCTGCGCTATCTGTTGCGGGATAATGCCGACTTCAAGTTCGTCGGCGACAACCTGCCGTCCGGCATTAAGCTGCTGCAAACGCCACACCCCGGCCAGCACCGATTCCTGTATGCGGATGTCTTGCCCGCCGGAACAGATCGCGCTGACTTCGCCTTCACCAAGCAGTTCGTCGATGAATTTGCGGTTATCGGCGTTTAGTCCCGTCAGCCCGTTAGGCTGGGATTTTGCCGGA
>JAUYEP010000186.1 GCA_030689765.1 Methylovulum sp. | reverse complement strand
GCCCTGACCTTACAACTAAAAGCCAAATTATGGACGGGCGATATAAAGCTTATGAATGGCTTGAAAGAAAAAGGCTTTAATGATTTTTATTGCTAAGGAAAACACAGACTCCGACCGGCAAACTCATGATGACGGTCTTGGGAGGTGTCGCCCAATTCGAGCGGGAAATGATGTTGGAACGGTAGAGGGAAGGCATCATCAATGGTGTAAGACTTGATTGATTTTAAATTGGGCCGACTTTCTGTCACCTCCCTTGGTAGCGGGTTCTACTCGCCGTGCCAACTGCAATTGAATTCTTTCTTTAAACATGCCCTCTCCCAATACCCAAGCTTTGTTGGTGGCCTCCCTAATATCATTTATCTGAACATCAGAAAGCGCGTGTTTAAATAAGTACCTATAGGCTGCTTGACGCTTGCTATCGTCACTGCCCAATCGTTGCCATTCAAAATGAGGCGTGACCAAACTATCAGCTTGTCCCAAGGCGTTAAAGCGATAGCTGGACCACGGATAGTCAGCAGGATCGGTAACCATTCCCGCCCGCACCGGGTTTAATTCGATATAGCGCATACAGGTTAGCAAGTACGATTCGCTATCGATCAGCGCCGCCTTGTACCGGCCTTCCCAGAGCGTACCGGTTCGGCGATAACAGTAATTAAAGTATTGCACATAATACCGCCCCAGCATTTGTAAAGTTTTGCTTAAGCCGGTGCCTGTAAAAGGGGTTATCAACAAATGCACATGATTAGTCATCAGCACATAAGCATGTACATGGCAATCATGTTTTTTGCAGGCTATCTGAAGTTTTTCCAAATAAAAATGGTAATCCGCCTCACAACAAAAAATCTCGGAACGATTGTTACCGCGAACGATAACATGCTGCGGTTGGCCGGGAATGATGATTCTTGGGAGGCGTGCCATAAAATTGACCCTAAAAAAACAATTAGACGCAGTTTATCTGGTTTTTAATTGAAAATCAATCCAATCTGACCCCATTGATTCCAATTAATCGTGGTCTGTCCCCTATTATTTTTTCCAGAACCGAATTCCCAAGCTGGAGCTTGGGAACTAGCGCAAAATCAATCCAATCTGACCCCATTGATTTTCATTGATTTTCATTGATTTGATTTTCCATTCCCAGTTATTCTTAATCCGCCTTACGCAGGTTTTCTTGTTTTTCAGGCAATTTTTCAGCCAACCAAAGTTTAATCAATGATTGCCGTGCAACCCCTAGCTTTGCCGATTCTCTATCAATCGATTCAATCATCCATGTCGGAAAATTTATACTCACACTTTCACGATTTGGACGATGTAGCGTTGTCATGTCAAGATAAGGGATAACACTTTCTTCACCATCATCAAAAATTTTGTCAAAGTCTTCAGTTTTCATAAATTTTTATCTCATCTGTTCGTGAGCGCCTCACAGAAATCAAACGTATGCTTAATCCTCTGTATGTAATTATTGCTGTCCAATGTTTGTTGTGCATTAAACCGATCGTCAAATAACGTTGCTCGCCTTCACTTTGAATCGCAATTTCTACTCGGTCGCAATCTTCCCACAAAAGCTGCGCTTCTTCAAAATCAACGCCGTGTTTAATTTTATTCGATGCGCTTTTTGCCTCATCCCATTCAAATTCCATTACATTTTTTCCGTCATGATTTTTTGGCTAAAGTGTAACACGAAAAAACCGCCCCCGGTTTCCCAGGGGCGGTTCGTTCAATCAATGTTTAATCGTGGGATGGTGGGCAAAAAAACCTGTCCACCCTACCGGACTGCCCGGCTCAGGCTACAAACAAGAAGTCGGTTGCAGTCAACGTATCTCCTGTGGATAAAGTACCCACCACAATTACCGTCGCAGAAGAGCCCGTTCCATCGGCATCAAAGCGCAGCACACCATCGGTCGAGTTGTAAATAAACTGCGCGTGGGCCGCAGTCGCTGCAACAGTTCCTGCACCTTGGGCAATGATTGCCGAACCGCCCGTGGTGCCGTTTGTTCCCGTGGGTATATTGACTGTCACCACAAAATTCGTGCTTGCCGCAAACCCAGTTAACCCGGCCAGATCCGAATAATCGAACATCAACACATCGCCGTTCAGGCCGGAAATAGCCGCATTGGCAAGTGCGTGTGTGTTCTGTCCACCCGTACCGTAATCCGCAATGCTGGTGGTTTGCAGGCTCAGCCATGTGGCTGCATCCTGATTAAGATTTCTGAAGACAAAGGTGTCGGCACCGACACCACCCAACAAGATATTGGTGCCGCCATAAGCCGTGATGGTATCTGCGCCGCCGTTCGTAGTAATGGTATCGGAACTGTTGCTGCCGTAAATAGTGTCGTCGCCGCCACCGGTAACGACGGTGCCGGCTGCGGGTCCGGTGGTGAAATTTAGCGTGGTGGTATCGGTAATCCCGGCGTAACTATTCGGCGTAGCGGCCAAATCCTTGATCGCGGTGCCGGCTACTTGCACGTAATAGGTGGTATTGGCAGCCAAATCCAGCGTCGGATTGATAGTGACCGAAGAGCCGTTGAATGTCACTTGGGAAGTATCTGTTACAGCAATGGTACGGGTATCGCCCGAGCCATTGCTGATAGTGATATTACCAGTGCCCGCCTGAACCGCCTCGCTAAAATGCAGTTCGATGTTATTGTCACTTCCTACCATGGTGTTGTCGTCATAAGGCGATGACCATGACAGGGTCGGTGCCGTGGTATCCGCAATCGCGAGAAAGCTGGTGGTCAGCGTCTGGCTGCCTAACGTTACCAGAGCACCGTTGTTAGCGAGCGTATGTGAAGAATAATCCGCAAAATAGATGGTCTGGGACGAACCCGTCGGCGCGCTGATACGGGCGATTTCCTCGCTGCCGTGCTTGAAAATTGCCGTGGCACCCGAGCGGGAAACCGTCAAATCGGAACGATTGTATTCGTACATGTAAATGGTGTTCGCGCCGTCGACGCCGGTCAACTCCAACTTGCCACCCGTATAGATAAAGAAATCCTGTGCGCCGGCGGCATCGATTACTTGGGCGACCATGCCTTCTGGAACATTAAAATACGGGGTGGCTGGCGTTTCGATGACATAGGTGTTGGGCGCAGATAGAAAAGTTGGCGTAATGTTGGTCACTTGCGTCCACATACTTCCCGCATCGTTGCCGGCGGCATCCTGGATAGCGTCAGTGTCATCATTACCAGTCGGGTCGGTGTAGCTTACATCCACATATTGACTACGATACACAGCGGTCGGTAGGGTCAGGGTTACCGTTTTTGCGATGGCATTAACGGAGACGACAGTCGGCGTTACCGGTGAACCACCATTCACATACACATCGAAATCACCAACCAACGGCGGATGTGCTGCATCGAGATTGCCGACATCGGTATAGGTCAGCACCAAGGTGCTGCCGCTCACCGTGGCGCTGGCGAAGACGGGGGGGGTGATGTCGATGGGGTCTATCGTTACTAAGTCGCCACTCACCGTCACTGAGGCCGCACCAGACAAGGTCATCGAGTCAGTTGTGTTATTTCCGGTGTCGCGCCAAGTGAATAATTTGGTGGCCGTATCGAAGAACCATTCCCCAGCGGCATCTACTGCACCAACGTTTGCTTGAGCCGTTCCGCCGAGTGCGGTGACAGCTGAGGACGGATCGATATTTATAACGTCGCCTGCTGCTACCGTGAAAGCAGAACCTGTCGTGTAGCTATTCACAAGTCCTACAGTAACGGTGCCAGTGGTTGCGGTAAAGATTGATTGTGCGTTTGCGGCGGAGGTGGCGCCTGAGACTGTGACTGTCTCATCGCCTAAGCCGGTGATGCCGGACGATCCGTAGGCGGTGATGATTGTCGCTGCCGTGCCGGTGAGGGTGGAGACCAGCGCGGCATCAACCGCTACCGTGGTGACAGTGTCTATGGTGTTTAAATCGGTCGCAGCGGCTGAACCTGCTGTTACCGTGATGCTCGCTGCCTCATTAAGACCACCTGCGGAAGTACCAGCCAATGCTGCTGCGGTATCACTAATGCTATAAACCACGGCTTTAGCAAATGCCGCAATGGTGGTTGCTTGTGCCGCTGTCGCATTGCCAGTTGCGGTCACGGTGGTCGCTAAAGTCAATACCGCATTCGACGAAGCCGCCAGAGCGACAGCCGTGTCGCTAATGTCGTAAGTGTTGGCACCGCTGTTAGTGGCCGCTTCGATGGTGGTCGCTTCAGCAACCGATGCCGCCGTGGTTGCGGTGATGGTTGTCGCCTCGTTCAGCGCGGCACCCGCAGCTCCGGCCAGCGCCGCTGCAGTACCGGTAACGCCGTACACGACGGCCTTAGTGAAACCGGACAGGGTGGTTGCTTGGGCAACCGTCGCCGCGTCACTCGCCGTGACCGTGCCAGCCAGCGTCAATACCGCATTCGACGAAGCCGCCAGCGCGGCTGCCGTGTCGCTCATGTCGTAAGTGTTGGCACCGCTGTTAGTGGCCGCTTCGATGGTGGCCGCTTCAGCAACCGATGCCACCGTGGTTGCGGTGATGGTTGTCGCCTCGTTCAGCGCGGCACCCGCAGCTCCGGCCAGCGCCGTTGCAGTGTCGGTAACGCCGTACACCACCGCCTTGGCAAAGGCAGCAATGACGGTTGCCTCAGAAGCCGAGGCTGCGGTATTGGCGGTGACAATACCAATACCTGCAAATGCTGTCAGGGCTGCGTTGTTGGAGCCAGCAATAGCCGCCGCCGTATCCGTGACCGTAGTAATCAACGCATTAGGGGCACCGGGTGATGTGATATTAGTACCCGCGCTAATGTCGAATAGCTGTTGCACCGTAGCAGTGTCGGTTACTGTCAGGTCGTCCGCGACTACCCATGGTAAGGTACCATCGTAGGTACCAGCAGCCAAGTTTGCGGCCGTACCGGAACGTGCCGTCAATACCCCACCAAACGCCCCCATCGCATCGTCAGTAAATGGCGCTTTCACATCCAGTTCCCAACTGCCGTTCTTGGCAGCACTCCCCACCAACCCCTCAGCCGCAACAACCCGAGCCCCCGTAGCCTCCGCCACCGCTTGCACAAACGCCTGCCCAGCCTCACCGGCCCCCGTTTGACAAGACCAAAAAGCAATATCCAAATCCCGAACCGCCGCGCCATCAAAACAGCTACGAAAATCGGTTGCGGTGATCGCACGACCCCCCAAGCGAATTTCGCCAGGTGCACCATGCGCCAACAAATGCAACTTGCTCAAGCCCGGCATCGCCAGCGCTTTAAAGACACTGGTCATCGCATCTTCGCCCGGCTGGATCAACCAGGCGTCAACGTTCGGTGCCAGACCGCTTAACAATACGTCTAAGTCTTTAACTTGGGCATCAGCAATCAAAATTTCGTGTGATATATTCATGGGTAGTCTCTCAATATTTGTTTTATTTGATTTTAAAAAAATTCGTGTTGGCAATGATTTCAGCCTGGAAATTTGGAGATCATGAGTAAGTGAGGTTTCCGACACTTAACGCATTAAAAGCACTTAAATCACCAATGATGTCCGAGGCCGATGCCACGCCAACCAAAGTAATCTGCGAGACAGTGCCGTTATTATTGACGGTAAAAAGCACGTCGGCACCATCATTTGCGACGATCAGGTGGTTGCTGCCCCCACCGCTGATGGCGATGGCGTCGTCGGCGCCGAAGTTGCTTACATGGACGAAGCTTGTCGTGGCGATGATATCGGTTAGAGCAAAAGCGCCGGTACCGGCGTTGAAGACCGCAGGCGTTTGCTGGCTGCTGGTCAGGGCATCAAGGGATTGGCTGGTGGGGCCGGATGGTGGCGGCGTGGGATCCGACACGATAGTATTAAAACTGACACTCGGCGTAACCCCTGCGCCGCCGATGTTACCCACCGCATCGGTGTAGCTGCCGTTCGCCACGCTGATGCTGGCAATGCCGGACGCATTGTCCGTCGGCGTGAACGTTGCGGTGCGGGTCAGCCCCGTACCGCTGAGTGCGCCCAAGCTACCGCCGGTCACCGTAACATCACCCGCTTCAAACCCGGTTGGCGCTTCGCTGAAGTTGAAGGTAATCGCTGCGGTCTGGCCTGCCGTTAGGTTGGATAAGCTGCTGGTGATCGCCAACGTCGGCGCTAGGGTGTCGCCGGTTAAGCTTAGCGTGTTGCTGGCGGCGCCCTGGTTGCCTATCGTGTCGGTGTAGCTGTTTGCCGCGACGCTGATTGCGCCGGTTAAGGCGTTGGTGTTGGCGGTGGGCGTGAAAGTGGCGGTGTAGACTTTGCTGTCGGCGGTGACGGTGGGGGCGCTTACCGTGCCGCCGGTGGCGCTGACATCGCTGGCTGAAAAACCGGTGGGGGCTTCGCTGAAGCTGAAGGTGACCGTGGCGGTT
>JAUYEP010000178.1 GCA_030689765.1 Methylovulum sp. | reverse complement strand
CGGAACTATAGGGAGGTTGATAGCCATAGTCAATCAATTTTTAGCCCCCCGTTATGAGTGATTTGCTTTGCTTTTAAAAAAGTTGATTTTTACGTTATGCTATAGCCCATGAAAAATACTCATTTAACAGAAACGCGCTTTAGTAATCTCGAACTGTCTGACATTATTCTTGATGGCTTAAACGATGCAGGCTTTAGCCAATGTACGCCAATTCAGGATAAAGCCTTGCCGTTATCGTTACGGGGCAAGGATATTGCGGGGCAGGCGCAAACCGGAACCGGCAAAACGGCGGCATTTTTACTGGCGACATTTCAGCATTTGATCAATGATGAAAGCGAAGGCATTAAAAACCCCAGGGCGATTATTCTTGCACCTACACGCGAACTGGCAATCCAAATCCATAAAGACGCCTTATTGCTGGGCAAATATCTTAATCTAAAATTTGCGCTGACTTATGGCGGTACGGATTATCAAAAACAGCTCGATAAAATTAAGTCCAATGTCGATATTATTATCGGTACACCGGGGCGGATTATCGATTTTTACAGGCAAAGCGCGTTCACGCTGGATAACGTGCAAGTGACGGTCATGGATGAAGCAGACCGTATGTTTGATCTTGGATTTATTAAAGATATCCGTTACTTATTAAGGCGTATGCCGCCGCCGGACCAGCGTTTGAATATGCTGTTTTCAGCGACCTTATCCTATAAGGTGACCGAACTCGCTTATGAACACATGAATAATCCGGTGCTGATACGTATAGAAAGCGAGGAAGTTACCTCTAAAGCGATACAACAAAGTGCTTTTTGCCCGGCTAACGAGCAAAAAATACCGCTGCTGGTTGGTATTTTGAATCAGTACCAGCCGTTACGCAGCATCATTTTTGTCAATACCAAGCGTTGTGCGGAATTGCTGGATGACGCACTGAATGCCAATGGCTATAAAACTGCCGCGCTAAACGGCGATGTGCCGCAAGATAAACGCCAGCGCTTGCTGAATGATTTTCAGGAAAACCGGATTACCCTGTTGATTGCCACTGATGTCGCCGCCAGAGGCCTGCATATTGCCGATGTCTCGCATGTTTTCAATTACGATTTGCCGCAGGATGCTGAAGATTATGTGCATCGGATCGGCCGGACGGCACGTTTTGGCGCCAGCGGCGTAGCGATCAGCTTTATTTGTGAGCAATATGCCTATTCGATGCCTGATATTGAAGACTTTATCGGTCAAAAAATTCCCGTTCAAACGATTCCTAAAGCGCTGTTGGCAGATATTGTCATTCCGGAAAAAAAGCCTGGGCAAATCAAGACAGGTTATCAGGGAAAGCATCCCCACTCTGGTCAGCGCAGGGAACAATCCTCTAAATCCCGTCCATCAATTCGCGAAAATCCTCAATCGCAGGATAAGTCGTGATGTTTCTTTTGGGTAACTGGCTATCCGGTCTGCTGATGGAAATTAAATAGCCAATACCGAAATATTGCGCTGAATCCAGCACCGCAAGATTGTCATCGACCAGTAGCGTCGCGTGCTTTTCAAACGTCTGCTGTTGCTGCAATAATCCCCAGAAATTCGTGTGTTCTTTGGGTACGCCTAAATCGTGGGAGCTGACAATCGCATCGAAAAACGGCTGTAAACAGGTTTTTTCCATTTTTAAATCCAGGCCGCCGCGGTGCGCATTAGTGACCAATAATACCTTTTTTGACGATAGCCGGATTTTCTCCAGAAATTCGACGACATGCGGCAATACGGTTATTAAGCCCGATAGCTCGGCTTTCAGTCCGGCAATATCCAGTTGTAAGGTCTCACTCCAGTAATCCAGACAATACCATTCCAGTTTCCCTTCCATGCTTTTAAACAGGGGAACCAGTTGCTCTTTTGCCGTCAGGATAGATAAGCCGTGTAATTGTGCGTACTTTAACGGGACAAATTCTTTCCAGAAATGGTTGTCGAAGTTCAAGTCGAGTAAAGTGCCATCCATATCCAGCAGCACAGTGTCAATTTCTTTCCAATTAATCATAAGCGTGGGTTATAGTTAAAAAAATATCTGACAGGGTGAAAAAAATGGCTGAGAAACCGACCATCCTCAATAAAACGACGATTGCTAAAAGCCGCCTATTCCGCATTGAATCGCTGGATATACAATTTAGCAACGGCGAGTTACGCAATTATGAACGCCTTGCCAGAAGCGGTTCCGGTGGGGCTGTGTTGGTTGTGCCGATGCTGGATAGCGAAACGGTATTGTTAATCAGGGAATATTCCGCCGGAGTGCACCGATATGAATTGGGCTTGCCCAAAGGCAAGGTCGATGCAGGTGAATCTTTTCTTGAAGCCGCCAACAGGGAGCTTAAGGAAGAAGTTGGATTCGGCGCCGACATCCTGCATCATTTAAGCACTTTTTCGATGGCGCCTTCGTATCTGGAACATACCACCGAGATTATTCTTGCGCGGGAGTTGTACGCCGAAAAATTACTCGGCGATGAACCGGAAGAACTGGAAGTGATTCCCTGGCCATTAAATAATATCAATCAATTATTGGCGACTGGGGAGTGCACCGAAGCCCGCTCAATTGCCGCGTTGTTTATGGCCCGCGAATATTTACAGGCGATACAACGGTTTTAAACTGCTGTCCTCAGCTATTGCCAGTTTAGCCCGTGCTTTATTTTCGGTAAACGCTTGGAACAAGCGTTTGCCTGTCCACGTCTTGGTTTCTTTGTCGTAGCCATATAGCGCTTGATTCAGAAACAGGATTTCATCGCGTAATCGTGCGTCACAAACCATTGCAACGGCACCCAGGCTAGTCACGTTAAACTGTTGCCGACCCCATTCAAGCAGTGCATTTTTTGCGGTAGTGGCATTATTTTCAGCACAGGCATTTTTTAAGCGTTTAATAATGTCTTTATACTGGACTTCATCAGCCTCGTTAGCGTCTTTCATGGCTACTATTTGGGCAGGACGTTTCGCTACAAAATAAATAAATGTACCCAGCCAGCCCGATGCTAGAAATAGTGAAACCCAAGGCCAGTAACCGTTCGTTAATTGTGGCACTGGTGTTTGGGCAAGCGGTGCAGGCTGAATATTGTTTGGCTGGGCAGGTTTGATTTCAGGCGTTGGTGCTGGTGTATCTGATGCGGCAATTACCCTGATGACGGTTTGTGGAATTTTAGCGATTTCTATTTTTTGGCTTTGTGTATTAAACCACGGGACTTCTATCGCCGGTAAAGTGTAATCGCCCACTTTTGATGGAATCAACGCAATTTTTTCCTCCCGATAAGCACTCAAGCCAGCTGCATTTTTTTGTTCCTTTAATACTGGCTGGTCGGGGTAGCTTTTTAATTGCCCGCTGTTGTTAGCTGTACCGAGTTCAGGCAGTTGACCGACCGTTGTCCCTTTGGCTTGTAAGGTCAAGGTCCTGGTTAACGGCTCGCCGACTTTCATGGCTTGCACATCCCCTGACCATTGTTGTGTTAGCGTCAGTTGGTCGGCTGGTAACCAGTGTTGTCCGGTAAAGTTTGCCGGTGCAGGCTTGACCTGTAAGGTGACGGCTTTTGATTCAACGCGCTTGGTTTTTGACATCTGAGGATTAAAAAAACCGTTAAAAAGCGGGCGATTGCTTGTTGATAACACTTCAGCTGTCAATACGAGGGGTTTTATCGTCAACGCCCCGCTTTTTTGCGGAAAAATAGCATATTTACGTTCGGTGACTGAATAAGTGACGCCTTTAAGCTGCGTGTTATAGTTGCTGTCATCGCCGAGTTTTTCAATAACCGCATCGGCAAGCTCAGGTTCATTTAATCTTGCCTGGGCAATATCGACCCGGGTATACAAACGCAAGGTATAAATCACCTGGGATTGCAGGTAAGGGTTTTCTGGCGTCGCGTCAACTTCCAGAAACAAATCCTCATCGACTTTGATGTCTTTATTGGACGTGTCCTGAGTAACCATAACCGTTATGGGTTCACTGGCATCAGTGCCAAATTGGATTGCCGGAATAACCAGGCTGCCGCTGTTTTTGGCCATGACATTCAATGTCCATTGAATAGTTTTGCTGGATTGTCCGTTAATCCATGACGAATTGCTGGATTGGCTCTGGTTGAGTATCGAAAAATCCTGCTCCAGCGGACTAAAATCGGGGTCGTCGTCAGGCGTATCCGTTGCTGTAAAAATAATCTGGAAGGATTCATCAAGGTTGACAGGATTGCGGCCGACCGAAGCGATAATCTGTGTAGCCGCTGCTGGCTGTGGCATTAAAAACAGCGATAAATTTAATAGTATCAGTAGCAGGAATAGTGTGGATTGGGGTAACTTAATCATAAAGGGTTCTAGCTCTCATCATTTAATACGTCTACATCGCTGCCCACAGTTAAGGAATTACAGCGTTTTCATTCTTCATTAAGGCTAGCCACTCAAGTCGGGACAGGTTAATCCGTTCGTGGTGATCCTTCGGCTGCGCTCAGGACTAAAGGCCTTGTCGAACCATGAACGGCTTAACCGCTCATCCTTCGACAAGGCTCTCCTGAGCGTAGCCGAAGGGCTCAGGACGAACGGTTAAGCCTTGTCCGTACCCGAC
>JAUYEP010000176.1 GCA_030689765.1 Methylovulum sp. | reverse complement strand
ATTCGATGTGCGTTTATACGACCGCAAAAAATCGCTGTTAGCCAATACAGATATTTACACTGTCGTGCAACCGGATTTATGCGTGATCTGCGATAAAACTAAACTCGATATCCAAGGTTGCAACGGTGCGCCGGACTGGGTTATTGAAATCCTGTCATTAGGCAATTCAAAAAAAGAAGTCAACATCAAACACAAACTTTACCAGGAAAGCGGTGTGGGCGAATACTGGCTGATCTATCCTTACGAGGAAGTCGTCCAGCAATTTGTGCTTAACGGACAGACTGAAACCTATCAATTGCTCAATAGCTATTCCGGCGATGATAAGGCGAGTCCGCATTTATTTGTGGATCTGGCAATTGATTTGCAAAAGTTATTTGAAGAATTGTAAAACGTTTTAAAAAACAACCCAGGAACAAAACTCATGCCCATTTTTTTATGCCTCATTTTATTACTTTGCAGCCCAACGCTTTGGGCGGCGGCAAAGATCGACTACTGGCAAACGCCGCAAGGCAGCCGCGTGTATTATGTCCACACCGAAGGCTTGCCGATGGTGGATATACAAGTGGCGTTTGATGCGGGCAGTGCCCGGGATGGACAACAGTTTGGCGTGGCGTCACTCACCGCCGGATTGCTCGACACCGGTGCGGGCAATTGGAATGCTGATGACATAGCCCAACGTTTTGAAAGCGTTGGCGCTGTATTTGGCGCAGGCAGCTCGATAGATACCGCCAGTGTTTCATTGCGCACACTGACCGATAAACCGCTGTTCGACAAGGCGCTGGAAACCCTGCAACTTATTTTGACGAAACCCAGCTTTAATGAAGCCGATTTCCAACGCGAAAAAAACCGCACCCTGGCGGGGCTTAAACAGCAACAGGAATCACCCGCCGACATCGCCAGCATCGCTTTTTATCATGCGCTGTATGGCGGGCATCCCTACGCCCATCCCGATTCAGGCACGATTAAAACCGTCTCGACGTTAACCGCAGCCGATGTCCGGCGCTTTTATCAGCGCCATTATGTCGCCGCCAACGCAATTGTCGTCATTGTTGGTGACCTGTCGAAACCACAGGCTGAACAGACTGCCGAAAAATTGGTGGCCGGTTTGCCTGCCGGTCAAAAACCGGAACCGTTGCCAGATGTCGTGATGCCGATCAAAGGCACTGCACAGCATATTGAATTCCCGTCCACGCAAACCCACGTTCTGGTCGGTCTGCCAGGGACTTATCGTAAAGATGTGGATTATTTCAATCTGTATGTGGGTAATCATATCTTGGGTGGCAGCGGTTTGGTTTCCAAGCTGTTTGAAGAAGTCAGGGAAAAACGCGGCTTGGCATACAGCGCATCCAGTGCATTTATACCCCTGCTGAAACCGGGGCCGTTTTTAGTCAGCCTGCAAACCCGTAATGACCAAACCGGACAAGCGGTGCAAGTGCTGAATAAAACCTTGGCTGACTTTATTGCCAAGGGGCCAAGCGAAGCCGAATTGAAAGCCGCAAAGCAAAATATTATCGGCGGCTTTGCGATGCGTTTTGATACCAACAAAAAACTGGCAAGCTATGTCAGCATGATCGGCTTTTATGATTTGCCGCTGGATTATCTCGACACTTTCCAACAAAAAATTGAACAAGCCAGCGTGGCATCAATTACCGATGCGTTTAAACGCCATGTTAATCCAGAGCTATTACAAACGGTCACTGTAGGGAAAAGTGGCAAATAAACTCCGCATCATCGGCGGTGAATGGCGCAGCCGACAAATACATTTTGTCGATGCGCCGGGTTTAAGGCCAACCCCGGCAAGAGTGCGTGAAACCGTGTTCAACTGGTTGCAACGCGACATTACCGGCAGCCGCTGCCTGGATTGTTATGCCGGCAGCGGGGCATTAAGTTTTGAAGCCGCATCCAGAGGTGCCAGCACAGTCGTCCAACTCGAAAATAATCCCCTAACCTGCCGCACCTTAAAAGCCAATGCGGTGGCTTTAGATGCCGCCCAAATTAAACTGGTACAAACTGATGTTTTCCGTTATCTGGCAGGCGATGCGGAATTATTTGATCTTGTCTTCATCGATCCGCCGTTTGCAATGGGACTGGCAGCCCCAACCTGTTGCTGGCTGGAAGACAAAAACTGGCTGGGCCAACACGCAAAAATCTATCTGGAAACCGAAAGCACACTAAAACTTGCCGGAATGCCGGACAACTGGCAGTTATTGAAACGCAAAACCGCAGGCGAAGTGGCTTATTACCTGTTTGAGCGCAGGATTTGATTTTTTTAGGCACACCAGAAAATCCTTACGCAACCAAAACAATCAAACGGAAAAGCAACACTTTTCGGGATAACTTTATTTGCATACTATTTAGCAAATGCTAATATCCGGGCCGGATACTTTCCTCGACAGTGCGGCTTTCCCCCGCCTGCAGCTTGACGTTAACAAGTCCCCTATACGTCCCACTGCCACTTGGATATTACAGCGTTTTCATTCTTCATTAAGGCTAGCCACTCAATTTGGGACAGGTTAAGCCATTCGTGGTGATCCTTCGGCTGCGCTCAGGACTAAAGGCCTTGTCGAACCATGAACGGCTTAACCGCTCATCCTTCGACAAGGCTCTCCTGAGCGTAGCCGAAGGGCTCAGGACGAACGGTTAAGCCTTGTCCGTACCCGAC
>JAUYEP010000171.1 GCA_030689765.1 Methylovulum sp. | reverse complement strand
TATGGTCTGGTCATTTGCGACAACCCTAACCGTTGGTGGCTTGATTGTTGCTGCGGTTAAATTTTTGTAACGCTGTAAGCCAGGTGGGCAATGCTTTTCTGCCTTTATGCCCTGCGGGTACACCATTAGGGTGGCATGGTCGGTTTTTTTGTTGTGTTATACTTTTGCCCTATAATTTTTAAATGTTGGGGTAATGTAAATGACGGCGGTAGCTGATGACATTTGGGCAATTTTGCATGAAGTCGCCCTAGGACAAAAAAAATTACAAGACGCGCAAAAAGAGACTGACCGGGAAATCAAGGCTGTCAGTGCGAGTGTTGGGCGCTTGAGTAATCGTTTAGGTCAATTTGTAGAAGAAGCGGTACGCCCTTCGGCGGTACGCTTATTTAGCCAGCGAGGCATTGAAGTTCATGAGGTTTATCAAAATATTACTGCGAAACGCGATGGTGAGGGATTAGAAATTGATTTGCTTGTGGTCAATAATCAAGATGCAATTATCATTGAATGCAAAAGTAATTTAAGTTTTGACGACGTGAACGAGCATCTCATTCGTTTAGAAAAAGTCAAACGTTTAATGCCGACCTACAGTGAAAAGCGTATTTCAGGCGCAGTTGCCGGTATGGTGATTCCAGAAAATGTTGCCACTTACGCGATACGCAAAGGGCTGTATGTGATTGGTCAAAATGGCGATCATTTAGAATTGCGTAATGAAGCGGCGTTTGTAGCCAAGGTTTGGTAATCAATAGCCTGGTGGGCAATGCTTTTCTGCCTTTATGCCCTGCGGGTACACCATTACGGTGACCATTGATTGTTGATTAAAAAACCGCCCTTGGGAAACTGGGGGCGGTTTTTTTATGTTGGGCCTCCCGATACAAATTTGCCGCGCAAAGAAAAATCGGTGGCAGTTATGTTATAGTTTCAAGCAACGGTTACACAAACAAAGGGGGGGTTAAAATGGCTTTGGCACAAGAAGACATCGAACAAATTCAGTGGTATATCAAAAAAGCCTTGTCCGAAATGCCGGAAACATTAAACGCCAATATGCGGTATGAACTGGATTTGCGTGAACGCACCATTCGTGTGGAGGAGGAGCTGAAACATCAACGTGAGTTGATGATAGAAGGCTTTAAGCAGATGGAAAAACGCTTTGAGCAAGTCGACAAGCGGTTTGAACAAGTCGAAAAACGCCTTGAGCAAATCGACAAGCGCTTTGAGCAAGTTGAAAAGCGCTTTGAGCAAATCGACAAGCGGTTTGAGCAAGTTGAAAAGCGGCTTGAGCAAATCGACAAGCGGTTTGAGCAACTCACATCCCGTATCGACCATTTTATGGTCTGGTCATTTGCGACAACGCTAACCGTTGGTGGCTTGATTGTTGCTGCGGTTAAATTTTTGTAACGCTGTAAGGGGATTCGCCGCCAGGCAATCCGCGATGATCGGGTCGCATCCTTTCTGCAACCCAACATTTCACGGTTAACGCTGAATAAAACGAACCGCCCTAGGGTAGCTTGGGGTGGTTTTTTTTATGTCTGTGATAAACTGGCATCTTATTGAATTTGATGGGGTATGTTATCGCGACGGTTACATTTGATACTTTGAAATTTGTTGAAAAGCTCAAAGCTGCTGGTGTGCCCGAATCGCAGGCTAAAGCAGAAGCCGAGGCGTTGCAAGAGGCTCCCGGAACGGCGGAAGTGGCTACCAAGCGTGACATCGAGCGTGTTGAAGGTCAGTTGCGTGAAATGAAGGCTGAAATCAATGGCAAGCTGACACTTGTCCAATGGATGCTGGCGTTAATTGTAGCTGCCGAAGTTGTTCCCTTGTTAGGCAAGCTTTTTTAGCCGACGGGCTCAAAAAACCGCACAATCCTCAACGGGTTGGGCGGTTTTTTATTGCTTATCCATCACCTTGGATCCAATCAAATCCCCCGCTGTATTGCATATTATATTCAACCTTGTATCCTATATTCCCTACGTTGAAGAGCATTACTGCCTGTAGGACAACCTTATCCCCAGATTTTCTTTGACTTAAATTTTATGGATAAAAACATGACACAATTGCAATCAAACAGACGTAAGCATAAAAGGGTGACTATTGAGGTTGACTACCATTTTTTCTTAGATGGCGTGGAATATATCGGCAAGACAAGGAATATCAGCTTAAGTGGGGCATTTTTGTCCAAACCGGAACCTGCATTAATGCCTTCCTGCATTTCTAAATCAGGCGATCTTAAAATAAAAATTAACGGCGAGCTGTTATCATTCAAATGTGAAGTTGTTTATGCCGCAACCCACGATAATGAACTTTTTCCGGCCGGTGCCGGCGTTGTTTTTTTTGATAATGATGATGAAACAGGCATGTCATTATTAAATTTAGCGGTTGCCGAAGAGATGGGCTAGCAAGGCGCCCTGCACGCCCGCACAACCCAGCCCCATCGGTATCTACATAAACCGGATTGACGGGCTGTGCAGGCACCTAATGACGATGGCTCCTCGCTGACACTTTATGCTATGGCTTACAGTGATTTTGCCAAATGATGTAGCGCTTCACTGCCGTGATTAAATATTGGCCAACCATCACCCGTTAATACAGCCTGGATGCCAGGTTTGTTAGCTAAACGTTTGACTGATAGCGCCGCTTGCTTGCGGTCTGCCAGTTTCGCGTCCGGCAACAGGCATAACTCACCACCAATATGGCAGCGGATCAAATCACCCGTTATCAAGGTAGTGTGTTCCAGCAACAAGGCCAGCTCCCCTGGCGTTTTTGAACCGTTAAGCTCATACGCGACAAGCCCTGGGACGATTTCTTCGTTATCATAAAGCCAGCGGTCGCAATACAGCGGAAACGTTTCTTCTTCAGCCGATGGCCCGTAAATCAAAGCGCCTGTATTACCGGCGATAGGGCCTGCATCACGACAATGGTCACTATTGGTGAGCACAATATATTTGACGCCACCTAATCGCTGCAGATGATCGTGATCATGTTCTGACATCGGTAACGGATCAATCAGGACATTGCCACCATCACGCACCCACAAAACACTATGAAAGTCGAGATTGCGCTCTTCATTAAAAACCGACCAGCCGAATAAATCTTTTCTGTGTAATTGTTTCATTAGCAATCTCCCTGAAATTTTTGATTGGAGCCGTTATAAGCCCACCGGTTGTTTATAAGGTTTCGGCGAATGTTGGCATTATTGAGATATTCACTGCGTATTGTGTCATCAACTTGCGTCCATTGGATGATTTCTTGAAGTGACCGGAAACAGCCCATGCAAATGTCATCCGCATTCAAACAGCACTGCCTAATGCAGGGCGAGCCGATAGGTGTATTATTTGAAATCATGGATAGCGCCAATTAAATCAAGCATGGACATAACTTAAGTCGCCAGTAACGTATCCAGCTTTTTTTGTTGATCCAGCGCGTGTAGTTCGTCAAAGCCGCCGACATGGAAATCGCCAATATAAATCTGAGGTACTGTCCTGCGTTTGGTTTTTCGCATCATGTCTTCGCGCAACCCAGTGTTGCCGTCTACATTAATCTCGGTATAGCTGACGCCCTTTTTATCGAGCAATCGCTTGGCCATAATGCAGTAAGGACAAATATGTGTGGTGTAAATCAGTATCTCAGGCATGTGTTATCAATGTTTGTTAATATATGTTCCAATCCACAACCGACCTCATTTGTCGGATGACGAAGCCACACCCGCGAGGGGCATCCCCATTGCATTACCCGCCTTGCCAGGCGGATGCAATGTGACCGACAGATAGAGGCCGGTGGCTTGCCCCTCCGTGTCCCGCAAGGGGCATCCCCATGACAGCAAGGCTGCTACCGCAGCCAGCAGCCCTATGAAACGGGGAGGTTACCGCAAAGGATAACGATGCCGGCGCATCGTTGTCAAACGCAGAAATCCCCCTGAAGGGGGAGGTTTCAGGCCAGCGGTATTTCGATGAAACCATCCTGTCGATGGCTTATTTTATCGACAATATATAGTGTTATTCAATGTCGCTGGATAGTGGGGGCTGCTTCCCCAGTTTCATAAATCTAATAACTAACCTTTCATTATGAGAACACACATGCATGATTTGCCAGAAAATTTAAAGTACGCGACATCCCATGAATGGGCGCAACAGGTGGATGATAACATCGTGCGCGTCGGTATCACTGATTTTGCCCAACAAGCTTTGGGGGATTTGGTGTATATCCAATTACCAGAAGTAGGGCGCGAAGTTGCCGCAAATGAGCAATGCGCTGTCGTAGAGTCGGTTAAAACAGCATCCGACTTATTTAGCCCCGTTGCCGGCACTATCATCGCTTTCAATGAATTGTTGCTGGATGAACCGGAGCAAGTAAACGATAGCCCTTACCAAACCTGGCTGTTTTGCGTTAAGGCCAATGATTTGGCTGACCTTGATGCCCTTATGGATGCCGATGGTTATCAAGCAATGATCGACCAATGATCATTTGGTCAACCCCATCCAGTGCGGCTGGCAAAAACAGCCGGCTATTTTTACTTTTCTAGCGGATACATCATACGACACATGGCCAATCAAAATGCAAAAGGGTTTAAGCGCCTGATTAATGCTTGTTATTTTTCCGCAGCCGGTTTTAAGGCTACCTGGGCACATGAAGAAGCCTTCAGGCAAGAGGTTATTTTGTTTATTGTCTCCACACCACTGGCAATCTGGCTAGGCGAAACCGCCGTTGAAAAACTGCTGCTAATCGGCAGCATAGTGCTGGTGCTGCTGGTTGAATTATTGAATTCAGCAGTGGAGGCGGTGGTCGACAGGGTCGGCTTTGAACACCATGAATTATCGGGACGGGCCAAAGATATAGGATCAGCGGCCGTCATGACGGCTTTAGCCTGGGCAGCAATCACCTGGGCATTAATTTTACTTTAGGACAACATTTAGGAATATATCAATGAGTGCATTAATCTGCGGTTCGATGGCTTACGACACTATCATGGTCTTTCATGACAAATTCAAACACCACATCTTGCCGGAAAAAGTCCATATCCTGAACGTGTCTTTTTTGGTGCCGGTCATGCGTCGGGAATACGGCGGTTGTGCCGGCAATATAGCCTACAACCTGAACTTGCTTGGCGAAAAACCGTTAATCATGGCGGCGGTGGGCCATGATTTTGAGCCCTACAGCCAATGGTTGAGCCAGCATGGCCTATCCAGCGAATTTATCCATATTCTGGATAACCATTACACTGGACAGGCTTATATCACCACCGACGAAGACGGCAACCAGATTACCGCCTTCCATCCCGGCGCAATGAATTTTTCACACGTCAACGCCATCCCCACCGACCGCGACGACATTAGCATAGGCATCGTATCACCAGACGGCAAGGACGGTATGCAGCTGCATGCCGAACAGTTTGTCGAACTGGGCATCCCGTTTATTTTTGATCCGGGCCAAGGCATGCCTATGTTTAACGGCGCTGAATTGCTCAAGTTTATCGATCAGGCAACTTGGGTGACGTTAAACGATTATGAATCGGAACTGTTGCTGGAACGCACTGGATTGTCGCTGGAACAGATCGCCGGACGTGTCGAAGCGCTGATCGTAACGTTGGGCGCACAAGGTTCAAAAATCTACACACAAGGCCGGTGTATCACCGTTCCAGCGGCACTGCCCAGCGCATTGAGTGACCCTACCGGCTGTGGCGATGCTTATCGGGCGGGTTTATTGTACGGCTTGATGAATGAATTCGACTGGGAAACCACCGGACGTATCGCCTCGTTATTGGGCGCCATCAAAATCGGGCATCACGGCACCCAAAATCACAGCTTTGATATGGCTGCTTTCAAGCAACGCTACCACGAAAACTTCGCCTGCACCTTTTAAGGGGTTGACCACAGATGCTGAAAAATACCCAACAGTTGCTGGCGATCATGTCACGGCTGCGCCATCCCGAAGAAGGCTGCGCGTGGGATGTCAAGCAGGATTTTTCCAGTTTGATCCCCTACGTCATAGAAGAAGCCTACGAAGTTGTCGATGCGATTGAACGGGGCGACCTGGATGACCTGCGTTCAGAATTGGGTGATTTATTGCTGCAGGTGGTTTTTCATTCGCAGATTGCTCAGGAACAGGGCTTGTTTACCTTTGAGCAAGTTTCCGAAGGGATATGTGACAAACTCATCCGCAGGCATCCGCATGTTTTTTCCGATGCGGTTTTTAACAGTGACGAAGAACGCCACCAGGCCTGGGAGCAGGCCAAGGCGGCGGAACGTCTTGAAAAAAGCAAAATACCGACACGGCAGAGTGTTTTATACGGTGTGGCGGGCAGTCTGCCTGCATTAATGGAATGTGAAAAAATTCAGGATCGTGCGGCACAACATGGTTTTGATTGGCCTGATATAGCGCCTGTGTTTGCCAAAGTGGAGGAAGAGCTGGATGAAATCAGGGAAGCCATTGAGCTTGGCGATCAGGCGCATATTCAGGAGGAAGTCGGCGATTTATTGCTGGTTGCCGTTAATCTGGCCCGCCATTTAAAAGTCAACCCTGAAATCGCGCTAAAGCAAAGCACAAAAAAATTCTCCAAACGTTTTAATTATATCGAACAGCAGGTTGAAGCTTCAGGTCGTAGCCTGAAAGAGTGTGAGTTATTCGAACTGGATGCGTTCTGGAATGAGGCAAAAATCTTTTTAAAGGATGCGGGGTAGATAGTTTGGGTGATACCGCTGGGGGTATAGCCACATAGCACTGGGAAAATAACCCTTTGTGCAGGTGCATTGAAAACGTCGTGTTCCCCGTGGCAGTTTTTGGCCTGATGCTGAAAAATGAATAACCCCTTGCTTATCCGCCTTGTGGGCTTGCAGAAAATCTTGATAATAATATCATGATAAATAAAGCAAACATTATCCCGGCATCCCGACAGGATATTGCCAACATGCTCGCCGATATTGTCTGGACCCATGAATTTTCCTGGAAGCAATTAATGGTTCTTGGCGACTATTTTCAATTATGTGGCATCGAAGCAAATGCACTTATTTATGATGAAGGCGATACCGGCGATTCGATGGGTATCCTGATTAAAGGCTGCGCAAAAATATGCAAAGGCAATAACATACTGACGACACTCCGCCCAGGCAGGACATTTGGCGAGATGTCATTACTGGACCATCAATGCCGTTCGGCTAAAGTCATTGCGCTTGAAGATTGCACCTTCTTGTCGATCAACAGGACATATTTTGAAAAATTATCAAATGATCATCCGGCACTTGCATTAAAAATGGTTTTAAAAATTGCCCAGCTTTTAAGCCAGGCATTGCGCCAAACCAGCGGACAATTATGCGAATTTTTGGAGAACTGATTGGTGTCAGGTAGCCTTATCCCACTTTGCAGCAGTCCACTGCTGCAGATGCTAAACTTAAATGTCCAGCCCAGTTTTACTATTATTCAAAGAGGTGCGTATGTTGGAATTGATAAGATTTAACCCAAGAATCTGGTTTTATTTAGGATTTATCGCGTGTATGGGCCTGCTGGCGATGGGGGCTTATTTTCAGTTTGTCGATGGTCTTGAACCTTGCCCCTTGTGTGTTTCCCAGCGCATTGCCATTTTTATGACCGGTTTGTGTTTTTTAGCGGCGGCTACCCATAACCCGAAGCCGGCAGGCGTTAAAATTTATGCTATTGCAGGCGCGGTTATCGCGCTCTCTGGCGGCGCTATTTCGACGCGCCATGTCTGGTTACAACATTTACCGCCCGATCAAGTGCCGGAATGCGGTCCTGGGCTGGACTACATGATCCAAAACTTTCCGTTATCTGATACGTTACGGCTAATGCTTAGCGGGACAGGCGATTGTGCCGAAGTGACGTGGTCGATGCTCGGTTTTAGTATGCCCGCCTGGACTTTGGTCGCTTTTTTAATGTTGGCGGCGTTGAGTATCCTGCAAATCTGGAACCGTAAGATTTAATCGGGCACCCAAAACCCATGGGCCGCTGTTGATGTCATGAGAGCCAATTCACAGACACGCCATGCGTGAAGAAAAACAACAATCAATGGCTTACAAAGCCTTTGCCACCCCCTTTATTGTTCTCATAACCAGTTGAATTTAAACTGTTATTTAACAGTGCCTTAAAATTAACCAATGTGAAAAAACTGTAATAAAAACCGGCATTAAGGTGTTTTATAAAGTGCTTGTCCACAGAGTTATCCACAGCTTCTGTGGGTAACTGCAATAGTCCAGACAGCACAATCACTTAGCGATGACACATCAAAAAAAACATCACAAACTATGGCTAAGCTGCACAGTGAATCCGGGCTGATTTTCAGGGTGGCGTTACCTATCCCACTTTTTCGGCTTTTTGATTACCTCGCCCCCGTTGCCAGCCCTACCGCCCATCCGGGTGCAAGGCTTGAAGTCCCGTTTGGCAGGATCAAGGCCATCGGCTTTCTGGTCGAAATAGTCCAACTTAGCGAATTGCCCAGCGATAAACTGAAGCAGGTGCTACGGGTCCTGGACGAACAACCGCTTTTATCGGCGCAAGATTTGCAGTTATTGCACTGGGCTAGCCGCTATTATCATCATCCTTTGGGCGAAGTGATCAGCGCGGCCTTTCCGGCCGTACTGCGCCGCAACCCATCTGCGTCCGCGCAAACAGAACAACACTACGCGCTGACCGCTGTGGGTACGGCAACCGACAGCCTGCAACTAAAACGCGCCCCTAAACAAAAAGCGGCGCTGGAAATGTTTCAGGCGCACAAACAAAGCTTGTCGGCATCAGCATTGTCACGGTGGGATAAAAACTGGCGAGTGCCGGTACAACAATTGCTAGCCAAACAATTATTGCGGGCGGAATCTGCCAGCCAGACGGCCCATTCAATCGATACCTTAATCAAGCAGGACGCGTTGCAATGCAATCCCCAGCAGCAAGCGGCAATCAATGCCGTCTGCAAAGGTTTGGGGCAATTTGGCGTGTTTTTGTTGGAAGGCGTTACCGGCAGCGGCAAAACCGAGGTCTATATGCAGATTATTTGCGCGGTACTGGCGCGAGGCCTGCAAGTCCTGGTGCTAGTGCCAGAAATAACGCTCACCCCCCAACTTGAAGCGCGTTTCAGGCAACGCTTTGCCGTCGATATTGCCATCTTCCATTCAAAGCTGACGGACAAACAGCGTTGCGGCGCGTGGCTGCAAATACAACAAGGCCGTAGCGCGATTCTGCTGGGCACGCGTTCGGCCTTGTTTACGCCGCTAAAAAATCCGGGGCTGATTATTCTCGATGAAGAACATGATGCGTCCTTCAAGCAACAGGAAGGCTTCCGGTTTTCTGCCCGCGATGTCGCCGTGGTGCGTGGCAAGCTGTTGAATATCCCAGTGTTGCTGGGCTCTGCCACGCCGTCGCTGGAAAGCCTGCATAACGCCGGTTCCAAGCGCTACCAGTGGCTGCATTTGCCGGAACGGGCTGGTCTAGCCATAACGCCCGTGTTGCAATTGCTGGACATCAGAAATAAAAAAATGCAGGAAGGCTTGTCTGAAGCGCTGATTGACGAAATAAAAAAAACCGTCGCCAAAAATGAACAGGTTTTATTGTTTTTAAACCGGCGCGGCTTTGCGCCTACGCTGATCTGCCACAGTTGCGGATGGGTGGCGCGATGCCTGCATTGTGATGCTAACCTTGTGATCCATAGCCATAGCAAACTATTGCGCTGCCATCATTGCGGCAAGGAGCAACGCTTGCCCGGGCAATGCCCGGCGTGTAAAACAGGGGAACTGACCGCATTGGGGCTGGGTACCGAGCGCGTGGAAAAGGTGTTGATGCAGTTATTTGGCGATAAAACCATTGCACGCCTGGATCGTGATTCGACCCAACGCAAGGGGGCGCTGGAAAATTATCTGGAGCAGATCAACCAGGGCACTGTCGATATTATCCTCGGCACCCAAATGCTCGCCAAGGGCCATCATTTCCCGAATGTGACGCTGGTCGCGATACTTGATGTCGATAGCGGATTGTTCAGCATTGATTTTCATGCAACCGAAAAACTGGCGCAATTGATAGTACAAGTGTCAGGACGGGCGGGACGCGCAGAAAAACAGGGTAAGGTCATCATGCAAACGCGCCGGCCTGACCACCCGCTTTTAACCACATTAATCAGCGAAGGCTATAACAGTTTTGCCAGGACTGCACTGGCGGAACGCCAACTTGCACAATTGCCGCCGTTTAGTTATCAGGCCTTATTGCGGGCCCAGGCCGCTGATGACGGTTTGCCGCAAAGTTTTCTCCAGGCCGTGCTTGAATTGGCGCAAACCATCAATACCGATGACACGAAAATACTAGGCCCCGTGCCTGCGCCGATGATCCGCCGTGCTGGCCTTTACCGCTATCAATTGCTGTTTCAGGGCAGCAAACGGCAGCCATTGCATCACTTGCTCAATGAGCTGATGCCGAAAATAGGGCAACTCAAACAGGGTAAAAAACTGCGCTGGTCGCTGGATGTCGATCCGGTGGATCTGTATTGACGGCTTGTGCAGTTATTTATGGGCAGGCTACCCACTTAAGGCGGGACAGTTTAAGTGGGTAGCCCCGGAGTCCAACGGCTTTAGCCGTTGAAAAAAATGGCTAAAGCCATTTTACTCCCCCCTATTTATTAAGGGCTTGGCTCATGGTGAGTTGTTACAAAATCACCTTTTCAATGCCGCCAACCGGTCTTGAATGGATGTGGAAGCCGGACTTTTGCCGCTGACGGCAGCCATCGCCGCCTTAATGTCCGGATTGTCTTCAGCCTGCGTGGGTTGCAGCAGGCTTGCTTTACGGGTCGCTGCATCCGCTTCTGACAGCGATTGTCCAGCAAGCTTGCTCATGTGGTCAATGGCGGAGCTTAATGAAGAAGAACTGCCTGAAAGGCCATTTGCCATCTTGGCGGCCTGCGCTTTTTCCTCAGCACGTTCTTTTAAGAATTCAGCGCGCTGCATAGCCTTTTTGGCTTGTTCAACCGTATGGCGGGCCGATTTCAGTTTTTCAGCGTATTGCTTGACCAGTCCTTCAAGCTCGTCCATATATTGCCTGGCATCTTGTGCTTCCAGTTTTTCGCGTTCAACATCGGCCTGCATATCTTCCAGAATGGTGACCAATTGGTTTAAAGCGTCCGCCTTTTCTGGCATGGCCTGCAAATGCTCGGCAGCCGCCAGCCGTTGGTTGTAAAGCGAGACAATGGCTTCTGCTTCCTTGTTTTCTTTTTCCCAGGACTTTTTGGCGGTGGAAAATGCCAGATTGAGCTTATCGAACTTTTCTTCAATTTCCGCAATTGCGGCTTCTGTTGCGCCTTCTGGATCAAATCTGACGATAGCCTCACCCAGTAAATTCGACAAATCTTTAGCTTTTTGAATACCGTAGTTTTTAAAAAATAGCATGGTTAGGATTCCTCTTGGGTTTGAAAATCAATAATGTTTATTCTTCGCCTCAATCCACAGCGACATGTATTGCGTGCTTTTATGAAGATGGTGGCGCAATAAGGCGCCAACAAAATTTTGTCGGCGCTCTTGCGGTAGATTTTCGCCCAATTGCAAGACTCTCGCCATTAATAAATGCGCATAATCTTCCTGCGCGAAATGCTGGTTTAAAATGTCAAAACCCTGTTGTTGTGATTTGTGCCAAAGGGCGTCGTGGGTATAAAGCCGCAATGCCGCATCCGCAATGGCCTGGGCATTATTTTCAACCCTTCCGCCCCAGGGCAATCCGCCGCTCATGG
The DNA here is from genome assembly GCA_030689765.1 of Methylovulum sp. Taxonomy (GTDB): domain Bacteria; phylum Pseudomonadota; class Gammaproteobacteria; order Methylococcales; family Methylomonadaceae; genus Methylovulum. Next base: position 4,637 of record JAUYEP010000171.1, on the reverse strand, counting down.
CCTCGGCGCCAATGGCGGTGGTCACGCTTGGCGTACCCGAGCGCATGGCATCCATAAGCTTGCCTTTAATGCCCGCACCAAAACGTAAAGGCGCCAGGCATACGCGTGCATTTCGCATGACCTCCAAGGCATCATCCGCCCATCCTTTTAGGTAAAAACCTTGTTTGGGGTTGTGCAATTGGGTCGCTTTAGGGGGGGGATAAGCACCATAAACATGCAATTGCGCTTGCGGCAAACCGGCATGGATGAGTGGCCAAATGGCATGTTTTAAATACAGCACGGCATCCCAATTCGGCCCATGGCGAAAATTGCCGATGGAAATGAAATGTTGCCGGTCAAAATAACCCGGTAGCATGGCTTGTCCAGCCGACTTAACGCTTAAAAATGGACAATATTGTAGCAACGGTGTTGGAATTGAAAAATAATCGGTCAGCAAACTGATTTCATACTGTGAAATGATTAGCGTCAGATCGCAGCGGTAAATGGCTGCAATTTCGCGTTTCACCATTTCGTTTTCAGCCATCTGCAAATACAGTTCTGCGCTGTTTGCCAACACGGGGCCAGCCTGTTGGCGTTCAGTGCCGTTGGGCATGTGCTGCTGCGCTTGTGTTAGCAATTGCTGGCGTACATGGCGAAGGCTGTGCAAATCTTCGGTATTCAATATGCGCAAGGCATTCGGGCATTCCTGCCCAACACGCCATGCAAATTGCTCTTCGGTAAAAAAGCGGTCGAATAAGACAGCATCGGGTTTTAGTTCAGCTAAAAATACGTTAAAACTGGAATCATTTAACGCAATCAACTGCTCTTTCACGCCAAAGCCTGATAACTCGGCCCGGTGTTCAGATAAAGCCGCTGCCGATGCAAAAACAATGCGCCACTGGTCTGCATGAAATAATTGGATTAACTCCATCATGCGGCTACCCGCCGCAGAAGATTTTGGCTCAGGCCAGACATAGCCGATAATGAGCAGTGTTTTCATAAGGGTATCTCAAGGTTACTTTGGTTTGTTGCCCATCATAAGGTTAAAACGGTAGTGGGTTAAATCTGTTGTTTAGGAGTCCAAAACACGTTTTGGATGTTTTGTGTAATCCAAGTCATGCCTTGGACTCCGAACTATAGGCAGTGAAATCGTGTGTAGGAAAAACACAGGTTTAACCCACTACCGTTAAAACCACCGGCTTTAGCCGGTTAGTTTTAGCTGCGATAATATTCAGCAGGCTATTGATGCGCTGTTGCTTGAAAACCGTTATGAACTTCCCCATATCAATAAGCACTTAAAAACTCACCACCAAAAGGTACACTTAATGCGAATGGACAAATTAACCAGCAAGTTTCAAGCGGCGCTAGCAGATGCCCAAAGCCTGGCACTGGGCAAAGACCACCAGTTCATAGAGCCTGTGCATGTCATGATGGCCTTGCTGGATCAGGAGGGTGGCAGCATCAAGCCTTTACTGGGCCAAATTAACGTCAGCACCCAACAAATGCGCACCGATTTGCTCAAAGAACTGGCACGGCTCGCCACAGTCAGTGGCTCTGGCGGCGATGTGCAAATCTCCAATGAATTATCAAGGCTGCTGAATTTAACCGATAAACTGGCGCAAAAACGTAACGATAAATTCATCTCCAGTGAACTGTTTTTATTAGCCGCACTTGAAGAAAAAGGCGTTCTGCAGGATGTGCTGAAAAAAGCCGACATCAACAAACAGGCGGTAGAAAAAGCGGTTGATACGATGCGCGGCGGCCAAGCCGTGGACGACCCCAATGCCGAAGACCAGCGTCAGGCCTTGAACAAATACACAATCAATCTCACCGAACGCGCAGAAGCCGGTAAGCTCGATCCGGTTATCGGACGGGATGATGAAATCCGCCGTACTATCCAAGTGCTGCAACGGCGTACCAAAAATAACCCGGTGCTTATCGGTGAGCCTGGGGTGGGCAAAACGGCGATAGTTGAAGGCCTTGCGCAACGTATCGTCAATGGCGAAGTGCCGGAAGGCATGAAACATAAGCAAGTGCTGGCTTTGGATATGGCGGCGCTGATTGCTGGCGCCAAATTTCGCGGTGAATTTGAAGAACGCCTGAAAGCCGTGTTAAACGATCTCGCCAAACAGGAAGGCCAGGTCATTTTGTTTATTGATGAATTGCACACCATGGTCGGCGCAGGCAAAGCGGAAGGCGCGATGGATGCGGGCAATATGCTGAAACCTGCGCTCGCGCGCGGTGAGTTGCACTGCGTAGGCGCAACGACGCTCGATGAATACCGCAAATATGTCGAAAAAGATGCCGCATTGGAGCGCCGCTTCCAAAAAATCCTGGTCGATGAGCCGTCCGTTGAAGACACTATCGCCATCCTGCGCGGCTTGAAGGAAAAATACGAAGTCCATCACGGCGTTGACATCACCGACCCAGCCATTATTGCGGCGGCAAACCTGTCATACCGTTACATAAGCGACCGGCAACTGCCCGATAAAGCCATTGATTTGATTGATGAGGCGGGTAGCCGCATCCGCATGGAAATGGATTCCAAACCGGAAGAAATGGATAAATTGTACCGGCGCCTGATCCAATTAAAAATCGAGCAAGTGGCGCTGAAAAAAGAAAAAGATGCCGCGTCTAAAAAACGGCTGGAAATTTTGGAACAAGATATTAGCGAATTGGAAAAGGAATATTCTGATCTGGAAGAAATCTGGAAAGCAGAAAAAGCGTCGTTGCAAGGTTCGGCATCGATTAAAGAAAAACTGGAACATGCCAGAACCGAACTCGAAGCCGCCAGCCGCGCCAATGATTTAAACCGTCAGGCCGAGTTGCGCTACGGCATCATTCCCGCGCTGGAGAAGCAACTGAATCAGGCCATCCCCGCTGAAACACAAAAAATGACCTTGTTGCGCAACAAAGTGACCGAAGAAGAAATTGCCGAAGTCGTGTCGAAATGGACGGGTATCCCAGTGTCCAAAATGCTGGAAGGCGAGCGCGAAAAACTGTTGCAGATGGAAGAAGCACTCAGCAAACGCGTGGTAGGGCAAGAAGAAGCCTTGAAGGCCGTCAGCAATGCGATACGCCGCTCGCGTGCCGGATTGTCCGATCCCAACCGCCCCAATGGTTCATTTTTATTCTTAGGGCCAACTGGCGTCGGTAAAACTGAGCTGTGCAAAGCGTTGGCGGAATTTTTATTTGATACCGTTGATGCAATGGTACGCATCGACATGTCCGAATTCATGGAGAAACATTCGGTGGCGCGGTTGATCGGTGCGCCTCCGGGTTATGTCGGCTATGAAGAAGGCGGCTATTTGACTGAATTGGTCAGACGCAAACCGTATTCGGTCATTTTGATGGACGAAATAGAAAAAGCCCATACCGACGTGTTCAATGTGCTGTTGCAAGTGCTTGATGATGGCCGCTTGACCGATGGTCAGGGACGGACTGTCGATTTCAGGAATACTGTCATCGTCATGACCTCAAACCTGGGCTCGGATGTTATCCAGGAACTGGCTGGCGAAGCGCTGTATCCGGTGATGAAAGCGGCGGTCATGGAACGGGTCGGCCAGCATTTCCGGCCTGAATTTATTAACCGCATTGATGAAGCCGTGGTGTTCCATCCTTTAGGGCGCGGACAAATCCGGGCCATTTCCGGCATTCAGATCGAACACCTGCGTAAACGTCTGCAAGACCGTGAAATTGGTTTTGAAATCACCGACCAAGCACTGGATTTATTGGGCGAAGCAGGCTTCGATCCGGTTTACGGCGCAAGACCGATGAAACGGGCGATACAGCAGCAGCTTGAAAATCCGTTGGCGCAGCAAATATTGTCAGGCGTGTTTGCCGCAGGCGATGTCATCAAGGTTGATATTGATGAGCTGGGTATGTTGCGGTTTTTAAAAGTTTAAGCAGGGACAGAAAATTAGTGTGTTGATCTTGTAGGTCGGAATAAGCCTGTCCGCGCTTTAGCGCAGGATGGGCGTTTCCGGCACTGAGGACTTGTAGGCCGGAAACGCCCGTTCTCGCTTACGCTCGAAACAGGCTTATTCCGGTCTACAAGCTATTAACAAAAACAGCTAAAGCTGTTTTACTCCGGCTTAACTGTGGGCAGTGGCTCTCTGCGTAGGAACGATGGGGCTGGGCAATTACAAATTATCTTGTCTATATTGGATGCTCATCCCTCCAGGCGACGGGCCAATAGCCCTGAAACCATTAAATATAGGCTTAAAATAATAAGCGCTATGTCAGCCATGAGGTAGGGGTCGGTGACCAATGCAACGGTACTGGCTGAAAAAACGAACACACCTAACCCCCAAAAAAATTTATTCATACCTGGAGAATTTTGCTTGATTTTCATTTTCGGCTAACCTCAATATATCAATATGTTATTGATGATGCGCTATCTTAAATAGCGAGGAATCGTCTAATTATCAGACCAAGTTACTATAACATTCCTCAAGGCTAGTCTCTATACTCAGCGTTACTATCACCTACCCATTAAACTACCTAGGACGGTTTACTTTTTGTACATTTAAACAAGAGCGGGGACCCCAGGCGATTTACAGGAGCAACACATGTTTCAATCCACAGCCGACCTCATCTGTCGGATGACAAAGCCACACCCGCGAGAGGCATCCCCATTGCATTACCCGCCTTGCCAG
>JAUYEP010000009.1 GCA_030689765.1 Methylovulum sp. | reverse complement strand
AATTCCCACGCCGGAGCGTGGGAACTATAAAATGGGTGGGCAAAGCATTGCCCACCCTACGCCTAAGGTTTAGGTATCTCCAACGGCTTGCCCTTGCGGTCACGCCCATAAATCCTGGGCCGAATGTAATGGTCGATCAGCGGTGTCGCCGAATTCATCAGCAAGATGGCGAAGCCCGCACCTTCAGGATACGCACCCCAAGTGCGGATGACGAATATCAACAACCCACAACCCGCGCCGAACACCAATTGTCCGGTGGATGTGTTCGGCGACGTGACATAATCGGTGGCGATAAAAAACGCCACGCAAAACATCGCACCGGAATTCAGATGCAAAAAAGGGCTGACATAATGCCCGCTGTCGATCAGGTGGAACACGCTGGCCAGCACCGTCACCGTCAACAACAAAGACACGGGGACCTGCCATGGGATGATTTTTTCCCGAATCAGCCAAACACCGCCCAAACCCAACAACACGGTAGATGTTTCACCCAAGCTGCCGCGTGTCCAGCCGATAAAATTCAGCGTTGCCGAGTAATCTTTCAGGATATCCGGCAACAAACGGTTTTGTGAAAACTCGGTTTTGATAGTGCCCAGCGTGGTTGCGCCCGTGTAAGCATCCAAGTTTTGCAAACCGGAAAACGTGATGCGCCAACTTTCGGTGAAGCCAGGCGAATCAGAAAAGAACAGCGGCGAGATATTCGCCCAAGTGGTCATTTCAATAGGAAAAGAAATCAGCAACGCGACCCGCGCCAACATCGCGGGGTTGAACAGGTTCTGCCCCAAGCCGCCATAAACTTGTTTGCCCAGGATTATCGCCAAACCCGCACCGACGACGCCTATCCACCACGGCGCCCACGGCGGCAAGGTCATCGCCAATAGCCAGCCGGTCAGCAGCGCGGAGCCGTCCATAAGCACCGGCTTTGCGGCGCGGCCTTTCAAGCGGATGCAAAAGGCTTCAAACAGCACCGCTGAAGATAGGGTAATGATGAACAGGAAGATGGCGGGCCAACCAAAACACCATAGCCCAAAAGCCGTGGCGGGTGATAAGGCAAGTACGACTTGCCACATGATTTGGCTGACGCTTTTGTTTGCGCCGACATGGGCGCCGCTGCTGGGTTTGCTGTGGATCATCATGCCGTAGCCTCCAGTTCAGCTTTTAACCGTTCACGTTCTTTTTTAGCGGCAATCCGCGCTTCTTCTTCCTCACGCTGCTGCTGGGCAATCCGGTCAAGACGGGCTTGCCTGGCTTCCATCAGGCGTTTGGTTTGTTCGGATTTGTGTTGCGCTTGTTGTCTGGCGGCGACTTCGCCGGAGGCATATTTGAAATACTGCACCAACGGGATATTCGACGGGCAGATATACGAACAGCAACCGCAACTGATGCAGTCTTTAAGGCCAATATCCACAGCGGCATCCAATTGGTTGACACGGATATTGTTCGCCATATCTAAAGGACGCAATCCAGCAGGACAGACGGTCACGCAACTGGCGCAACGGATGCACGGCTGTTCATCGGTGCTTTTCAGCTCATTTTGCGTCAACGCCAAAATACCGCTGGTGGCCTTAACTGTGGGCAAACCCGTATGCGGCAAGGAATCGCCCATCATCGGGCCACCCATGACGATACGCGCGGTTTGTGCGGCATCGACCTTACAAAAAGCGAACAACTCGGCAATCAGTGTACCCAATGGCACCTCGACATTCATCGGTCTGCCCACTGCACCGCCCGATACGGTAATCACGCGGCTGACCAAGGGTTGTCCGTGACGTATCGCCTTGTGCGTGGCGTAAGCCGTGCCGACATTGTGGATAGTCACGCCAATTTCTGACGAGCGGCAACCGACGGGCACTTCCCGTCCCGTAACATAGCGGATCAATTGCCTGTCCCAACCCATCGGGTAACGGGTTGGGATTTGGATCACATTAATTTCTGGAAAAGGCCGCGCAGCCGCCGCCATGGCGGCAAACGCTTGGGGTTTGTTGTCTTCAATCGCCACTACCGCATGATGCGTTTCCATGCCGTGTAGCATCAACCGCACACCATCAATGATCTGTCCGCTACGTTCCTGCATTTGCCGGTCATCGCAGCTTAAGTAGGGCTCGCATTCCGCGCCGTTGATAATCAGCGTGTCAATATGGTTTTCCCGCCCCATGTTCAGTTTGACGGCGGTCGGAAAAGTCGCGCCGCCCAAACCGACTATGCCCGCAGCACCGACGCGCAAACTGATGTCTTTAGAGCTTAACTGGAATGGGTCGCCAACATCGGGGACGGTAATCCATTCATCATTACCGTCAGTTTCCAGCACGATCATACGGATAGGCAACGCTGACGGATGTGGTGCGGGATAATCGTTGACATCGAGGATAATGCCCGAACTTGGTGCATGTACCGGCGCAGAAATCATCCCCTGACTGTAAGCAAGCAACTGGCCTTTCAAGACGCTATCACCGACGCGGATCAGCGGCTCGGCGGGTTTGCCAACATGTTGTTGCAAGGGGATGTAGAGTTTTTTCGGCAACGGGAAATCGGTGACGATGGTTTGCGTGGCCGTGCTGGCCTTGCGCTCTTCGGCGTGGACACCACCACGGATGCGTGGCGGTTTTAACCAACTTAACATGGCACGCCCTCCGCCACGGCAACCCGTGGTTTCGCCCACCGCCAGTTCCGCAGGGTGACTTCAATCGGGTGCATTTGCAGGCACTCGGTCGGGCAAACTTCCACGCACCGTTTACAAGCGATGCAAGCATCGGCGACCACGGCGTGGATTTGTTTCGGTGCGCCAACTATCGCATCCGTGGGGCAAACTTTAAAGCAACGGGTGCAGCCTGTGCAGGTGGCTTCGCTGACGCGGGCGACCAGCAATTCCGGTTCTTGCACGTCTTTCAAGTCCAGGTCTAAACCTAGTAGCGCGGCGATTTGCTCGGCTAAGGCACTACCCCCTGGTGGACAGAGCGTGGCGGGGGCTTTGCCTTCCACCAAGGCCTCGGCGGCAGGCCTGCAACCTGGATATCCGCATTGTCCACACTGCGAACCGGGTAGCAATGATTCCAGCTCATCGACTATCGGACTGCTTTCCACTTTCAAATGCTTGCCGGCAATGCCCAGCAACAAGCCTAATAACAGACCCAAGCCAGTTAAACTGATAATAGCGTAGAAAACGTACATGTTGTTTCCTGTTATTCCTAGAAAAAATTGTGTTGTCCACGAAAGACACGAAAAAAATAAAATAAATCATTATGTTGAGTTTGATTTATTCGATGCGGAACGGGTCGTATGTTAAAGCCCCTGCTGTTGATGAAAATCCGTTCCAGTTCAAAAATCCAAGGTGTTGTTCTTTTCGTGTCTTTCGTGGACAGAATCCGTGAATCTATTTCGTATAAAGCCCTGCAAACCCCATAAACGCCAAGGATAAAATCCCGGCGGTGATGAACGCTATCGGCGTACCGGCAAACAGCGCGGGAACCGCCATTAACGCCAGCCGCTCGCGCAATCCGGCAAACAGCACCATCACCAGCGTGAACCCCACTGCCGAACCGAAGCCGAAAATCAGGCTTTGCATAAAGCCATATTTTTCCTGCACGTTCAGCAAGGCCACGCCCAGCACCGCACAATTGGTGGTGATGAGCGGCAGGAATATCCCCAAAATCTGGTACAGCACGGGCGAAGTTTTATGCACCACCATTTCGGTGAACTGCACCACGGCGGCAATCACCAAAATAAACGCGAGGATGCGTAAAAACTCGATATGCAGCGGCGCCAGGATAAAATGCTCCAACAACCAACTGGTCATCGCCGCCAAAGTCAGCACAAAGGTGGTCGCCAAGCCCATGCTCAAGGCCGAATCGAGTTTTTTTGACACCCCCATAAACGGACACAGGCCTAGGAATTTCACCAGCACCACGTTGTTGACCAGAGCCGTGCCTAAGAGAAGTAGAAGGTATTCACTCACTGTTTTTTCCAGACGGTTTTAAGGCTTTTGCAAAGGTGACAGCATCAATTATGCCAATTCAAAAAATGCCACAAGCCCACTGACTTCTAGGTGCAACACTTTAGTTAGCTTGCTAAAACTGTGGTATCTAATACATAGCTACAGCGATAAAATAATTTTGTCGTAAACCCGACAAAATTATCGTAGCCTTGTTGTCAGGTGGTAACCACGAAATGTAGGGCGGAACAAGCGTGCTTGAGTGCCAATGAGAATAGGTGTTTCCGGCACGATGATGCCAAATGTCGGAAACACTCACCCAGCGCGATGCGCGGGCGGTTTTATTCATGCCCTTTATGCCCCAGAGAGGGTATTTTGGTATTTCGGGCCTACTAATTTTGTCCTTTAGCCACTGGCGTTAAAATTGCTATATAAATTTAAAGTTTCTACACCCCAGGCCGCAATATGAAAAAAACTTCATTACAATTCTTACAGGCGCATACGAACCTAGCGAACGTGACTAACGGGCTAGTCCCTAATTTATTTGCTAAAACCAATCAAATGAACGGCGGCAAGATAACTTACGATTTGTTTGTAGAAACGGTGGAGCAAGTGCCTATCGCCATTTCCATCACCGACAAAAAAGCCAAAATCCTGTACGTCAATGAAGAATTTTCCAGGGTCACCGGTTACCAACCTGAAGATATACTCGGTACCAACGAATCGGTGTTGTCTGATAAACGCACGCCCAAGGAAGTGTATTACGATTTATGGCACACGATCAGCAGCAAGAAAGTCTGGCGCGGCACGTTATGTAACCGGCATAAATTCGGTCATCGTTACATCGCCGATTTGACTATCGCGCCGATGCTGGATGAACAAGGCATGATTAGCTATTACATCGGTATGCACCGTGACATTACCCTGGAGCATGAAGCGGACAAAAAGGCCGTTAACCAAAAATTATTGATTGAATCAGTCATCAATTCCTCACCGATGGCGATGGTGGTGATTGACGATCAAGACAAAGTGATTCTGGACAACCATAACTATAAAGCGTTGGTCAGCGATTTGGATAAAGGCGAACCTGCAACTTATTTCTTGCACAAATTACGCGACGAAATGGGTGGTTTATGGACACAGTTACAAAGCAAAGAACAAGGCTTTAATCACCGGGAATTTAGGGTCGAAGGCAAAGGCGGCCGCAGGGCGCGGTGGTTTTCTTGTGCGGGCAATTGGTTTAAGGAAAATGAAGTGCATGTCGATGCGTTTTTTGAACATGCCACCAAGCAGTATCTGATACTGACCATCACTGACATCACCCGGCAACGTCGGCAAATGGAAGAACGGCATATCCAAACCCTAAAGACCATCATGGCTGAAGATGAACGGGTACGTAGCATCCGCGAAACTTTGTTGGGTGCGATACACCAAATTCAGATGCCGATGAACCAAATCAGGGCGGCAGAACAAATCCTTAAACACAAAGGTGACGGACAGAACGCCGGATTGTTGCAAATCTTGCAGCAAATCCAGCAATCCGGTGAAGAAGCCATTGCCACGATGCAAAAATGTATCCCCGAAATTGTCCAAACCACACTGATTTCGGTTAATCTCAACCAAATTCTGCATGAAGTGCTGTTGCTCAATGACCAACGCCTCTGGAGCCAAGGCATAGACGTCCAATGGCAACCGCAAGCACAATTACCTGCCCTGCCAGGTTCGGAAAATCGTCTGCGTATTTTATTTAAGCAATTGATAGATAATGCGATTGATGCCTTAAGCGCGTCTGAAACTGGCGAACAGCGGCTTAAGATAAGCACCGATGCCGACGATGAGTTGATTTATGTCTGCATTGAAGACACGGGGCCTGGAATCCCTGTGGAAAAACGCAGCAAGGTGTTCGAACCTTTTTATACCACGCGTCCTACGGGCGGCAGTCAGGCAGGTATGGGCCTGGTGATGGCGAAGGAAATTGTCAACCAGCATCATGGCTTTATTGATATTGATCCCAGTTATGATCTGGGTTGCCGCTTCAAAATCAGCTTTCCACGGTACAGACAGGAGCCGAGGGGGGTAGCATAATGTCTGAACGTACCCAAATTATTGAAGCCGAACTGGATACCCTTTACCTGATTAGCCAGGTGTTAAACAGCACCCATGATTTACATGCCAAATTACGCGCCGTCCTGGAGATACTGCATAAACGTTCCGGGATGCGTTCCGGCATGATAACGCTACGCGAAATTGAAAGTAAAAGCATGATTGTCAGTGTCGTCTTCAGCAACGATGCCGATAAATTGACCGGATCGGTCCGCTACAACCCAGGAGAAGGTTTGATAGGCGCGATACTTGACGCAGGCAGCACCATCGTTGTTGACAAAGTGTCGGAAGAACCGCGGTTTCTAGGCCGGCTGGGTTTGTATGACCCCGAACTGCCCTTTATCGGCTCGCCCATTTACATCGAAGAAGGCGACACCATTGGGGTATTGGCCGCCCAACCGGACAACAACCTGTTCCTTGGTGAGCGCGCCCGCTTTATGGAAATGATCGCCAATTTGATTGCCCAAAGCGTCAAAATGCTGCGCGTCATCGAACGCAAACAGCGCAATCTGCTGAGCGAACGCGACCAGCTCAAACAGGCGTTGATCAAAAACTACAGCTTTGAGAACATCATCGGGCATTCACCGCCGATGTTAAAAGTGTTCGAAGTTATCCGCCAGGTTGCCAAATGGAACACCACCGTGTTGATACGCGGCGAATCTGGCACAGGTAAAGAGGTCGTCGCCAATGCCATCCATTTTAATTCTGGCTGCGCCAGCGGCCCGTTTTTAAAACTCAATTGCGCCGCCCTGCCTGATACCTTATTGGAATCGGAACTGTTCGGTCATGAAAAGGGCGCGTTTAGCGGCGCAGTCAGCCAACGCAAAGGCCGCTTTGAACTCGCCGATAACGGCACCTTATTTTTGGATGAAATCGGTGAAATTTCCGCATCATTCCAGGCCAAGCTGTTGCGCGTTTTGCAAGAAGGCGAGTTTGAACGCGTCGGCGGGACGCAAACCATTAAAGTCAATGTCCGTATCATTGCCGCCACCAACCGCAATCTTGAAGAGGAAGTCACTGAGGGTAAATTCCGCGAGGATTTGTATTATCGTCTTAACGTGATGCCTATCCAGATGCCGGCATTGCGTGACCGGACTGAAGATATTCCCCAGTTATCCGAATTCCTGCTTGGCAGGATTTCAGCCCAGCAAGGCGGAAGGCCTTTGGAAATAAAGGAAAGCGCGATACGCATCCTGATGAAACACGACTGGCCCGGTAATGTCCGCGAACTCGCCAACCGTTTGGAGCGTGCCGCAATCATGAGCGCAAACGGCATCATAGACCGCGATGTCATGGTCAGCACCGGGCTGGAAGATGAGATCGGCAGCGGCATCAACCCTAAAATCCAAAAAACACAGCCCATTGATTTTAATGACGAAAACATGGATGACCGGGAACGCGTCATCGCCGCACTGGAGCAAAGCGGCTGGGTACAAGCCAAAGCCGCACGCCTGCTGAATATGACGCCCAGGCAAATCGCCTATCGCATTATGACGCTGGATATAACGATGAAGCAGATTTAAGTTTGAGGGGTAATTTATAGGGTTCCCGCATTTTGGTGCCCGTCGTTATGCACAAAATGTAGGCCGTAGGCCGGAAACGTCATATTCTTGTCGATACGCTGGGCCTGATTCTGGTCGTTGTGGTGACGGCGGCTTCCGTGTAAGGGCGGGACGCAAGCAAAACTGATTTTCAAAGCATTCACCGGTAGTTGCAAAAAGCTCCGGCGCATTGGGGTGGATGGCGGTTACCGGGGCGCAAAACTGATGGAATGGGTCGCCCAGCGCTTCCATATTGTTTTGCAAACGATCTTGCGCCCCGATGACACCAAAGGATTTCAACTATTGCCGCGCCGCTGGGTGGTCGGACGGACTTTTGCTTGGCTTTATCGCTATCGTCGGTTGAGTAAATATTACGGGGTGCTGACCGAGTCCAGCACCGCTTTCATTCACATTGCTATGATAAATCTGATGCTTGGGCGACTTGAAAGCTGAGTTGGGGGGACTTTTAAAACACGGACTTAACGAATTTTATATTCAGACCAATTGGTCACCTTAATAACGCGACTTTTCAATTTTGTGACGGCGGCTTTTATTGTGTTTATAAGGCATGCAGATTCGTGACGGTAAAATTAAAGCCATGATGCCATATCGTCTGCTCGAAGGCTAAACTCTGAATTATTCAACAACGCCGGTTTTTACGATATTTTTGGCTGGGGCTTGAATTACTACCTAACAATTACTGATAGACTGAACAGTACGGAATCAATCATGATGTACACCTTTACCTAAAAATATTTACAATTTCGGATAATTTCGACAGCCGTAACCAACATTCAATAAGCCATTAGGCTATCATCAAAACTTATGGATATTGAGCAACCTAACCAACTTGTAACGTCTCTATACAAAATTAATAAACGTATTCAGAAAATTACACATCAATCAAGCAATGAAATGGATTCTGTAATAGCGAACTTCCCAAAAACCCGTTATTACGGCAGCAAAAGGCGGTTACTGGGTTGGATTCATCAAGAATTGAAAGACTTGTCGTTTAATACCGTATTAGATGGCTTTGGAGGCACTGCCAGTGTGTCATTGCTATTCAAAGCAATGGGTAAACAGGTCAATTTTCACGATGCGTTACTTTGTAACACCATAGCCGCCGAAGCTTTGCTAGCAAATGAATTCCCTTTTTCAGAAATTGATGAAGCTTATTCATTTATCAATCAAATAAAACCAACTTATGGATTTATCAGCAAATCATTTTCGAGAATGTACTATACAGACGAAGAAAACGACTGGCTCGATGGTGCGGCACAAGCTATAAACGAAGTTGATAATCCAATCAAACGTAGTATTTATTTTTACTGTTTATTTCAAGCGTGTTTGAAAAAACGCCCCTTTAATCTCTTTCATCGGGCTAATTTAAATCTGCGGCTTAACCGTAATGTTACGCGATCCTTTGGCAACTGGGTTACTTGGGAAAAACCATTTTCTGAATTGATGAAAGAAAGCCTCAAAGATATTAGACTTGTTTTAACTGAAAAAAAT
>JAUYEP010000167.1 GCA_030689765.1 Methylovulum sp. | reverse complement strand
GTATTCAATATAAAGCTGATAACCACGAAGGACACGAAGAGCACGAAGTTTTAATATATTGATATAACTGATTATTTTCTTCGTGTCCTTCGTGATCTTCGTGGTGAATAATGTATATTCACGAATACTTTCACAGTCTCTAGAGCTTGGGAACCAGCGGACTAGCGGAGGGAAGCTGAGTAGTCACATCCCGAATTACAAAATCATTTGATTTAGGAGTTAACCATGATTAAACATTTTTCATTTGCCGTTTTATTGCTGGCATTGGCTTTAACCGCCACGACGGCCTCGGCACACACAGGCGCATACGACACCGACGGCTTCATCAGCGGCTTAAGCCATCCCTTTTTAGGCTTGGACCATTTATTAGTCATGCTCGGTGTCGGTTTATGGGCAAGCCGCTTAACCCCGCTCAATGCCGGCTTCACGATCGCCGCGTTTTTAAGTTTTATGGTTTGTGGTGGGGGGCTTGCTTTATCAGGTTTAACTATTCAAGGTGTAGAAACCGGCATACTGGCTTCGGTGCTGATCGTAGGCTTATTGCTCAGTATGTCGCGTCGCTTACCCACCTTGCTGGCTATTGGTTTATTAGCCGGTTTCGCTGTGTTGCACGGTTTCGCGCACGGTTTGGAAATGCCTTCAGCCGCCGCGCCGGTCGATTACGCCTTAGGCTTCCTGCTTGCAACGGCTATCCTGCACGGTATCGGTTTAGGCCTAGGCGCGATGCTGAACTATCACCGGTTTGGCTTGCGTATGTCGGGTTACCTCACCAGTGGACTGGGTTTGTATTTATTATTCAACGCTTAACGGAGTAACCGCGCATGAGCAGCAACGCCCTTCAAACCCCAGCCGTTTATGTTTACGAAAAACCGGTACGGCTATGGCACGGCCTGAACGCATTGGTCATCGTCGCGTTGACGGTCACCGGCTATTTAATCGCATCGCCGTTGCCGTCTGTGGGCGGTGAAGCATCCGATCATTTTGTGATGGGCTACATCCGCTTTGTGCATTTCGCCGCCGGTTACCTGTTGGCTATAGGCTTGCTGTTCCGGCTGTACTGGGCGTATGCCGGCAACGAGCATGCCCGGCAAATCTTCGCGCCGCCGTTATTGTCGCGGGATTTTTGGCAAGGCGTAGGCCATGAAATCCTGTGGTATGCCTTTTTAGTGAAAGAGCCGCGCAAATACGTCGGCCATAATCCGCTGGCCGTGCTGGCGATGCACTTCGCTTTCGTATGGGGCACGCTGTTCATGATCATTACCGGCTTTGCATTGTACGGCGAAGGCGCTGGGCAGGGCAGTTGGCAGCACAGCTTGTTCAGCTCCTGGGTATTGCCGCTGTTCGGCGACAGCCAAAGCCTGCATAGCTGGCATCACCTGGTCATGTGGCTGATCGTCTGCTTCGTGCTGATCCATGTCTATGTCGCCGTGCGCGAAGACAAACTGTCGCGGCAAAGTATCTTGTCGACGATGGTGACCGGCTGGCGCACGTTTAAAGACGATAAACCAGTAGACGACATCCACACCTCATGAACATCTTGCTGCTGGGCATAGGTAATGTGCTGTGGGCCGATGAAGGCTTCGGCGTGCGCGTGATCGAACGCTTGCAAAAATATTATCGTTTCCCCGATAACGTCAAGGTCATCGATGGCGGTACGCAAGGCGTTTACCTGGTCGAGCATGTGCAGGCGGCGGATGTATTAGTTGTCTTCGATGCGGTCGATTACGGCCTGCCGCCCGCGACGCTGAAGCGCATAGCAAATGATGACGTGCCGAATTTTCTCGGCGCCAGGAAAATGAGCCTGCACCAGACCGGTTTCCAGGAAGTGCTGGCGATGGCGCAAATGCTGGGGCAGTATCCTGAGCATTTGCTGCTGGTCGGCGTACAGCCCGAAGAACTCGACGATTACGGCGGCAGCTTGCGCCCGTCGGTCAAGGCGCAAATCCAGCCGGCGATAGACATGGCTTTATGTTATCTGCAAAGCTTCGGCATCAGTGCGGAAAAGACCGATACGGCCGGCGATTTGACCGACCCGGTGCTGAACATGCAGCGCTACGAACAGGAACGGCCCGCAGCCGATGAAGCCTGCCGCATTGGTGACGAACGGATCCTGCAATCCGGCGTATTTGCCGTGCGCCCGCCGCAAGCGACGGGGCAGTCTTCGTTGCAAGTTGATGTCGATTACCGGGGTAAATACTGATGTGTATCGGCCTTCCGATGCAAATCATCGAGCAACGCGGCGAATCGGCGGTTTGCCTTTATCGCGGCGAGGAAAACCGGGTCGATATGATGCTGGTCGGCGAGCAGCCGGTCGGCACCTGGCTGTTGGTGTTCCTCGATACCGCTCGCGAAGTCATCAGCGCGGAAAAAGCCCGGCAAATCGCCGATGCCTTGGAAGCGATGCGCCTTACGATGCTGGGCGAAACCCGTATCGACCATCTGTTTGCCGATTTAGTGGATAGGGAACCGATTTTGCCGGAGTTTTTACAATCATGAACCCGTCTTTGATAGACCAACTACAGACCTGCCACGGCTTGCCGTTATTGGGTGCGGACAGTTACGACCCTTTTGTTTACGGTAACGGAAACGTTGTGTTGTTTTTCTGTAACGATCCCGCCCAGTTTCCCGAAAGCAGCGACGTTGCGGTGATCTTGCCGGAATTATTAAAAGCTTTCAGCGGCCGGCTGCACGCGGCGCTTATCGCCAAACCCATAGAACGCGAATTGCAGGCGCGGTTTCGTTTTATCGGCTGGCCGTCACTGGTGTTTTTGCGTAACGGCGAATATCTGGGCGCAATCACCGGCATCCGCGATTGGCAGGAATACAGGCAGGAAACTGCACGGATTCTGGCTGCCACGCCCAGCCAACCGCCGGGGTTCGATTTAAATAAAGTCTGCGGTGCAGCGCATTGACAAGCGCAGGATGAATCGCCACATCGCGCGGCAAGCGGCTACCCATCATAGAAAAGGCGCGCATTTATGCCCCAGAGGGTATGGCACGCCCTACTTCTTGTAACCCTAGAATTAACCACGACCATCATGAGCTCTATCTCACTCCCAATTTTCGGCCAAGGCAGCCAACCGCCTGAACAAGACGGCGTTTCGTTGGACTACCTGGAAATGCCGCAAGACATGACGACATACACCATGCCGCAGATTTCGGTGGATTTAAATGCGGCGGATTTGGCTGAGGCAAAAGCTGTACTACAGCAATTGCAGAATGACTTGGCCGTATTTCCGGCA
>JAUYEP010000158.1 GCA_030689765.1 Methylovulum sp. | reverse complement strand
AGTATTCAATATAAAGCTGATAACCACGAAGGACACGAAGAGCGCGAAGTTTTAATATATTGATCGTGTGATTATTTTCTTCGTGTCCTTCGTGATCTTCGTGGTGAATAATGTATATTCACGAATGCATTCACAGTTTCTCCAGCTTGGGAACGGGCTAAGAACCTTATCCCAAACAGCTAACTCAAGGTTGCTATCATGATTGTTTTATGGACTGACGCATTAATATTTATCCTGTGTTTTATCATGCTGGCGCTGGCGTTTTACCTGCGTGATAAAGAACATATCAAGCGTCCATTGCAGCAAATAGTACACAGTAAAATCGGCATGGTGTCGCTGGTGGTCTTGTTGTTTTTTGTGATGGTTGGCTTGCTGGATTCCGTGCATTACAAGCCCGTCGATAATAAAGGCAATGAGATTATCAGCCTGCTGGATGCTTGGGCGGCACCGCTTAGGGCGCATGGCGAAAAAACCTATTCTGCGCCTTTTGCGGCGACGCTTTACAGCAAGGAAATGATGATGCTGGCGGACGGCCCGATGCAATGGGGTTACCCGCGTTTGGCATTCGGCGGCAGGCATCTGGATGATCCGGTAACACAACTTCTCCCTGATATTCTACAAAAAACAGTGCTAGGTTTTATGCAAGCCACTGGCCTGTGTCTGCTTGCCGCGCTGCTGTTATCAGGAGGTGGGCTTAAATATTTGCTATCTAAACCAACGGGTAAAGCGGTATTGGCAACGCTTTTTATTATGCTCACCAGTGCTTATACGCTGTGCTATTTATCAGGTTATTATCATGTGCTGGGCACGGACAAAGTGGGTGAGGATGTGTTTTACCAAGCCATAAAAAGCATACGGACTGGTCTGGTGATAGGCACGCTCACTACGTTGGTCATGCTGCCTATGGCTATTCTCTTCGGCATACTCGCCGGTTTTTTTCGGGGCTGGGTGGACGATATTATCCAGTATCTCTACACGACGCTTAACTCCATCCCCAGCGTACTGCTGATAGCGGCTTCCATCCTGATGGTGCAGGTTTATATGGCGAATCATGAGGAAAATTTTACCAGCGCCATTGTCCGCGCTGATATGCGTTTGTTGTTCCTGTGCCTGATTCTGGGCGTGACCAGTTGGACGGGTTTATGCCGCTTACTGCGTGCGGAAACGCTAAAGCTCAGGGAAATGGAATATGTGCAGGCAGCTCATGCGCTAGGCGTTAAACAAGGCACGATTTTAATCCGCCATATCCTGCCGAATGTCATGCACATCGTATTAATTTCTGTGGTGCTGGATTTCAGCTCGCTGGTGCTGGCTGAAGCCGTATTGTCTTACATCAATATCGGCGTCGATCCGACGACCTACAGTTGGGGCAATATGATTAACGGCGCAAGGTTGGAAATGGCGCGTGAGCCTGTGGTCTGGTGGTCATTGACCGCTGCCTTTGTGTTTATGTTTGCGTTGGTGCTGGCGGCTAATTTATTTGCCGATACGGTACAGGATGCGTTTGATCCAAGACGCAACATACAATGAGCCTGGTTATAGGCATAAGTATCTACACAAGTTTATTTATTAAAGATCATAGTGTTAAATAAATAATCACGTTATTTCATACAGATAACTGCTGTTTCAAGCCAGATTTCGTGATAGAACAACCTAAAAATATAGCAATTATCT
>JAUYEP010000157.1 GCA_030689765.1 Methylovulum sp. | reverse complement strand
AAATGCTATCAAACAAGGTGCTATGGGCGAGCGCGAACAGGCCATCGGCCGGTTGGTCAAGCTAAAGCACCCGCGCAGCCTGGTGGTGTTGCAAGCGTTATTGGCAGGTAAATTACTGGCCGTTAAAGGTCAAGACAAACTGGTGATTGGTGAAAGCGTAGATCAGGATTACACCATCCGCGATGCCGTCAATGATGAAAAACTGGGCATGATTAGCGGCGGTCAGGTCGGCAAAATCAATCTGACCAACAAACTTAGAAGCAATTTGCGCAAAATCATTGGCGAGCTTGAACTGAATGCCGACGACCCCGGCATCCGCTTGGCGGCAGTCAAAGCGATGGACAAAGAAATCGACGGCCGCTTGCTGGCGCTGTTTAAACAGCGTCTTGCCATTGAACAAGATGCCAAAATCAAACAAGCTATCCAGGATATTTTATTGTTGCAGCAAATGGACAGTGCTGACAAAACCGGACGCATGAAGGCGATAGACGTGTTGAAAGACCACGACAGTCTGGATGTGCTCAACAAACTGAAAACGATTGTTGAAAAAGATACCGATGGCAATTACGTTGAAACCGATAGCGACATCCGTAACTTAGCCGATGCCGCATTGACCAAAATTAACACCCGTCTGCAATTGTACAGCGCGATAGAAACCGTATTTTTCGGCCTGAGCCTGGGTGCGGTGCTGGTGTTATCGGCAATAGGCTTGGCAATTACGTTTGGGGTGATGGGGGTCATCAACATGGCGCACGGCGAGTTGATGATGATCGGTGCGTACACCACTTATGTGATCCAACAGCTCATGCCGAGCCAACTGGGGCTATCCATTTTTCTGGCGATACCCGCCGCTTTCATCATTTCCGCCTTGGTCGGCATTGCGATTGAACGCGGCATTATCCGCTTCCTGTACGGCAGGCCGTTGGAGACCTTGCTGGCGACTTTCGGTGTCAGCCTGTTCTTGCAGCAAACGGTGCGCTCGATATTTTCGCCCTTGAACCGCAGCGTGGCGACACCCGAATGGATGAGCGGCTCCTGGCAGATCAATGATTTTCTTTCCTTAACGTGGAACCGTTTTTATATCCTGATTTTTTGCCTGATGGTCTTCGTATTGCTGATGCAAATCCTCAAACATACCAAATTGGGCTTGGAAGTTAGGGCGGTGGCGCAAAACCGCCGAATGGCTAAAGCAATGGGCATACCGACGGCAAGGGTGGACGCGATGACTTTTGGTTTAGGCTCGGGCATTGCCGGTGTGGCAGGCGTGGCTTTAAGCCAAATCACCAATGTTGGGCCTAATCTGGGCCAGTCTTACATCGTCGATTCGTTTATGGTGGTGGTGTTCGGCGGCGTTGGCAATTTGTTGGGCACGTTGGTGGCGGGATTTTCCCTGGGGATTGCCAACAAATTTTTGGAGCCTATTGCCGGGGCGGTGTTGGCAAAAATCCTGGTTTTGATTTTTATCATTTTGTTTATCCAAAAACGCCCCCGTGGCTTGTTTCCGCAAAAGGGCAGGGCAGCGGATTCGTAGGGAGTATGTAAGTATTCATTTCCCCCTTTGAAAAAGCACCCAAGGGCATAAAGGGGATCGAGGGGGATTTATCTAATAAAATTCTCCCCTAACCCCTCTTTTTCAAAGAGGGGAACTGAATAAGTACGGGAACATTATCCTTAAAAGGTTTTGAATATGAAACTCCTCGCATTAGCAATCCAAGACAAAACCTGCACGACCGTATTGATGGTGCTGGCAGCGGTGACGGTTATCATCCCGCTGTGCAACCTCATCACTCCAGTCGATTCCCCGCTACATTTTTCAGCCTACACGGTCTCGCTGATAGGCAAATACCTGACTTTCGCCCTGCTAGGCTTGTCGCTGGATTTGGTGTGGGGTTATTGCGGTATTCTGGCCCTCGGTCACGGCGCATTTTTCACGTTGGGCGGCTATGCGATGGGCATGTATCTGATGCGCCAAATTGGCACACGCGGCGTTTATAGCGACCCCATATTGCCTGATTTTATGGTGTTCCTAAACTGGAAAGAACTGCCGTGGTATTGGTATGGCTTTGATAATTTCGGTTTTGCCCTACTGATGGTGATATTAGCGCCGGGAATTTTAGCGTTTGTGTTCGGCTGGCTGGCGTTCCGTTCGCGGGTCACTGGCGTGTATTTATCGATTATCACCCAAGCCTTGACCTACGCTTTGCTGCTGGCCTTCTTCCGTAACGAAATGGGCTTTGGCGGCAACAACGGTTTGACCGATTTTAAGGACATCCTTGGCTTCAACATCCAATCCGAAGCCGTGCGCTCGGTGCTATTTTTCCTCTCCGGCTTGGCGTTAATCACCGCTTTTTTACTGTGCCGCTGGATTGTCAGCACCAAACTTGGACGCGTGGTCACGGCGATACGCGATCAGGAATCACGCGTACGTTTCTTAGGCTACCGCGTGGAAATGTTCAAACTATGGATTTTTGTCTTCGCCGCCATGCTTGCTGGAATAGCTGGCGCGTTGTATGTGCCGCAAGTGGGCATCATCAACCCCAGCGAATTTTCCCCGCTCACCTCGCTGGAAATCGTTATCTGGGTAGCCATGGGGGGGCGCGGCACGTTATACGGCGCAATCATCGGCGCGGTGGTGGTCAATTACAGCAAAACCGTGTTGACGGGCTTGTTGCCAGACGCTTGGCTTTACATCCTTGGCGGCTTGTTTATCGTGGTGACTTTGTTGTTGCCCGATGGCATCGTCGGCTTGTTGCAACGCAAAATAAGGGGGCAAAGCGCATGAACCCTTTTGCCGAAAACGTGTTGGATAGGAAAGGAAAGCACGGCACAGGCGCCCTATTGGTCGAAGGCGCGTTGGATACCCGGCACGGGCCGATACTGTATCTGGAAGATGTCAGCGTCAGTTTCGATGGTTTCAAGGCATTGGACAACCTGTCTTTATATATCGATGAAGGTGAATTGCGTTGCTTGATAGGGCCAAACGGCGCGGGCAAAACCACCTTGATGGATGTGATTACCGGCAAGACCCGGCCTGACACCGGCTCGGTGTTTTTTGGGCAGACCATTGACCTGTTGCAAATGGACGAACCTGCCATCGCCCAGGCGGGCATTTGCCGAAAATTTCAAAAGCCTAGCGTGTTTGATGCCTTAAGCGTCTTTGAAAATCTGGAATTGGCCTTAAAAACTGACAAAAGCACATGGAAAACCTTGTTTTTTCGCCTGACTGCCGAACAACGCGACCGTATTGATGACGTGTTGGTCACCATCGGCTTGACCGCTTGCGCCCGGCAACGCGCCGGCATCTTGTCGCATGGGCAAAAACAATGGTTGGAAATCGGCATGTTATTGATGCAGGAACCTAAAGTGATGCTGGTCGATGAGCCGATAGCGGGCATGACCCACCAGGAAGTCGAGCGCACTGCCGAATTGCTGTTGTCGCTGCAAGGCAAGCATTCTATCGTGGTTGTTGAACATGATATGGAATTTGTCCGCTCTATCGCCCGCAAAGTGACGGTATTGCACGAAGGCTCGGTGCTGACCGAAGGCACGATGGACGAAGTGCAAAACGACCCGCGTGTCATACAAGTTTATTTGGGGGGCTGATGTTAAATATCACAGGATTAGACCAATACTACGGCGAAAGCCACACGCTTTGGGGTGTCAATCTGGACATCCCGGAAGGTGGCTGCATTTGCCTGATGGGGCGTAACGGCGTGGGCAAAACCACGCTGCTGAAAACCATCATGGGCTTGATCCCCGCCAGAAACGGCAGCATCAACTTCGACGGTGAACCCTTAGCCAACGGCAAGGCCGAACAACGCGCCGCCTTAGGCATCGGCTATGTGCCGCAGGGCAGGGAGATTTTCCCGCTGATGACGGTGGAAGAAAATCTAAAAACCGGATTACGCGCCGCACGAAAACAGGGCATCAAAAAAATCCCCGATTCCGTTTATGAAATTTTTCCGGTGTTAAAGCAAATGCTCAAACGTCGGGGCGGTGATTTGTCTGGAGGACAACAACAGCAGTTGGCGATAGGCCGGGCCTTGGTGTTAAACCCAAAATTACTGATTTTGGACGAGCCCACCGAAGGCATCCAACCTAATATCGTCAGCGAAATTGGCGATGTCATCATCCGCCTCAACCGCTCACGCGGCATACCTGTGCATTTGCCCAAAGCCAATCCGAATGCTTTAGGCGAAGTGCATGAAGCCATCAATAAAATTTCCCATGAATTAGGCGTAACCGTCCTGCTGGTCGAACAAAAGCTGCCGTTTGCCAGAAAAGTTGCCGATCATTTTTGTATCATGGACAGGGGGCGCATTGTCGCCACCGGTGCAATGGACACCTTAAGCGAGGGCATGATTAAGCAATATTTGACGGTTTGATGGTGGGATTTATGCTATCTCTAGCCGATCCAAGAATAATCCGTAATATCAATTGAAATCGGGCATGTTTTGCGTCAATAAAACAAATACGGGAATTCCCGACCTGGCGGGCAAACAATCAGAAGGTTGGCAAGCCCAATTGGAATTGGATTTTGCCCACAAAAACGGCAAGACCGTGTTGGCGCATCGTCGCCACGTCGGGCCATTAACTGTGCAACGGCCTTTTTATCCCGAAGGCGGCGTGTGTCATGTTTATTTGTTGCATCCGCCCGGCGGAGTGGTGGCGGGTGACTGTTTGACGATAGACATTAAGGCTGAAGCGGGGAGCGGGGCTTTGGTCACGACGCCTGCCGCAGGCAAGTTTTACCGCAGTGCGGGTGAGCTGGCGCAGCAAACAGTGACCTTGAAAGTTGCAGCGGGCGCATCTTTGGAATGGTTGCCGCAAGAAACGATTATTTATGAAGGCGCACGGGTTGCCTCGCAAGTCCGGCTGGAATTGGCAGCCGGGGCGCGGTTTATTGGCTGGGAAGTGCTGGCTTTTGGGCGGCCTGCTGCCAACGAGGGTTTTACTGCAGGTGAGGTGTTGTTGAGTTGGCAGGTTTTTCGTGCCGATGCGTTATTTTATCGTGAACGCCTAACGTTGGATTCCAACGCTTTTGCCGCCCGTTGGGGGCTGAACGGGCATTCCGCTTGCGGTACGCTGTTTGCCTACCCGGCCGCTGCCGTGCAGTTAGAGGCTGTGCGGGAATTGATTGGCGATAGTGCTGGGCGTGGTGTGACTTTGATGGACGATCTGCTGGTTTGCCGCGCACTGGATACCCGCGCAGACTGTTTGCGGGATTTTTTTCAACAGGTGTGGCGGGTCTTGCGGCCTGCTGTAATCGGTCGTGAGGCGTGTGCGCCGCGAATTTGGGCGACTTGATTAACCAGGAATGATTTAATGCCGCTTTATCCTTCAACCTAGAAAAGTAAAGCAATGATGCCAGCAATAGTCCTTGAATCAACGGTCACTTGCCCAGAATGCGGCCACACAAAACTGGAAACCATGCCAACCGATGCTTGCCTGTGGTTTTATGAATGCGAAGCCTGTCATGTGCTGCTGCGCCCCAAGGCCGGTGACTGTTGTGTTTTTTGTTCTTATGCCACGATACCGTGCCCGCCCATGCAGCACAGTGGCAAAAATTGCTGCGGTCACTAATGTTGCACAGGTTTCATCAGTGGCGCACCATTGAAATCAGCCCTCTTATGAATACTGGAAAATCACTATGCAGCTGACACTACATGAGAAAGACAAGTTATTGATCTTCACTGCCGCCTTACTGGCAGAGCGGCGCAAAGCCCGAGGCTTGAAGCTAAATTATCCCGAATCAGTCGCGTATATTTCTGCGGCAATCATGGAAGGCGCCAGGGACGGGCGCACCGTTGCCGAGCTGATGGAATACGGGCGCACGTTGTTAAGCCGTGAAGATGTCATGGATGGCATCAGCGAGATGTTGCCAGATGTGCAAGTGGAGGCGACGTTTCCCGATGGCACGAAGTTGGTGACGGTCCATAACCCAATAGGGTAGGGTGGGCACATGCTGTTTTGTGCCCACCGGAACAGCCTAAAGAGGCTGTGAAAGTATTCAATATAAAGCTAATAACCACGAAGGACACGAAGAACACGAAGTTTTAATATATTGATCGTGTGATTATTTTCTTCGTGTCCTTCGTGGTCTTCGTGGTGAATAATGTATATTCACTAATACTTTCACAGTCTCTAAACGGTGGGCAAACGATACCAACAGTAGGCGCTTTAGGCGAAGCTGTTTGCCCACCCTACACAAACTACACAAACTGTCGATTAAGGAAAAAAAACCATGATCCCCGGAGAAATCATCCCCGCCGCTGGCGACATCGAGCTGAACGCGGGTAGCGAGGCCATCACGCTGGTGGTGGCGAACAGCGGCGACAGGCCGATACAAGTCGGCTCGCATTATCATTTTTTTGAGACCAATCCGGCCTTGCAGTTTGACCGCGACAAAACGCGGGGGTTTAGGTTGGATATTCCGGCGGGCACGGCGGTGCGCTTCGAGCCTGGGCAACAGCGGCAAATTCAGTTGGTGCCGTTTGGCGGATTACGCCGTGTTTACGGGTTTCGGCAAGCGGTCATGGGCTGTTTGGATTCAAAACCAGCAGAGGCTAAACTATGAGCAGAATCAGCAGACAAGCCTACGCCGATATGTTCGGCCCGACTACTGGCGATAAAGTCCGTTTGGGCGATAGCGAATTGTTTTTACAAGTCGAAGCCGACCGCACGATTTACGGCGAAGAAGTCAAATTCGGCGGTGGCAAGGTCATCCGCGATGGCATGGGGCAAAGCCAGGTCGATTCTAAAACCGCGATGGATTTGGTGATTACCAACGCGCTGATTATCGATCACTGGGGCATCATCAAAGCCGATGTCGGCGTTAAAAACGGGCGTATCGCTGCGATAGGCAAAGCGGGCAATCCCGATATCCAAAACGGTGTCACTATGATTATCATCGGCCCTGGCACGGAAATTATCGCGGGTGAGGGCAATATCCTGACGGCAGGCGGCATAGACGCGCATATCCATTTCATCTGCCCGCAGCAAATCGAAGAAGCCTTGAATTCCGGCGTGACGACGATGATAGGCGGCGGCACCGGCCCTGCAACGGGTACGAATGCGACGACTTGTACCCCCGGCCCGTGGCACATACAGCAAATGCTGTTGGCCTTGGATGGCTTCCCGATGAATTTCGGTTTGCTGGGTAAAGGCAACGCCAGTTTGCCGGGCGCGTTGGAAGAGCAAATCCACGCGGGGGCAATGGGTCTAAAACTGCATGAAGACTGGGGCACGACGCCCGCCGCGATAGATTGCTGCCTGGGTGTCGCCGAGCGGTTTGATGTGCAAGTGGCAATCCACACCGACACGCTGAACGAATCCGGTTTTGTCGAGGACACCATCGCCGCGTTCCAAGGCCGCACGATACACACCTACCACACCGAAGGCGCGGGCGGCGGTCATGCGCCGGACATCATCAAGGCCTGCGGTTTGCCGAATGTGTTGCCGTCGTCCACTAACCCGACGCGGCCTTACACGGTCAACACCGTGGACGAGCATCTGGACATGCTGATGGTTTGCCATCATCTCGACCCCGGCATCCCCGAAGATGTCGCCTTCGCCGAATCGCGCATACGCCGCGAAACCATCGCCGCCGAAGATATCCTGCATGATTTGGGCGCGTTCTCGATGATTTCGTCAGACTCGCAAGCCATGGGCCGCGTCGGCGAAGTCATCCTCCGCACTTGGCAAACCGCGCATAAAATGAAAATCCAGCGTGGCGCATTGCCCGAAGACGGCGCGGATAACGACAATTTCCGCATCAAACGCTACATCGCCAAGTACACGATCAACCCGGCCATCAGCCACGGCATCGCCCATGAAGTCGGCTCGATAGAAGTCGGCAAACTCGCCGATTTGGTGCTGTGGAATCCGGCGTTTTTCGGCGTAAAACCCAGCCTGATCTTAAAAGGTGGCCTGATTGCCGCCGCCGCCATGGGCGACCCGAACGCGTCGATACCCACCCCGCAACCCGTGCATTATCGGCCTATGTTCGGCGCGTTCGGTGTGACGGCAGCGGCTACGTCAATGATCTTTTTACCACAAGCGGCGGTAGACGGCGGTGTGCCGAAAGCTTTGGGCTTGCGTAAACGCATCGGCGTGGTCAAAAACACCCGCAATATCGGCAAGAAGGATTTGGTGCATAATGCTTACCAGCCGATTATCGAAGTTGACCCGCAGACTTATGCGGTGCGGGCGGATGGGCAATTGTTGACGTGCGGGCCGGTGGCGGTGTTGCCGTTTGCGCAACGGTATTTTTTGTTTTAACACTCAACGGAGCTGGCAATGACGACTTTAATTGTTTCCCCCTCAAGGGCAAATCACCTTACCTGCCGAGGTTCTGAACCGTAATACTTGGAAACACACCTCCGAACTGGTCATGTTGACTTTGGGCGATAGGGTGGTTTTGCGTCTGGCACATTATCCAAAAACCGATGATATTAGCGATTTAGGCGGTTTTTTTAAAAACAATCAAATTCAACTGTCCATCGAAGCCCTTTGTGAGCCAGTCAACGTGAATACATCGTTCCCACGCCGGAGCGTGGGAACGATAAAACTTTGACGCTTTAATCAAAAAACGATGCTAAAACTAACCGAACTAGCCCCCGCCGACACCCAAGCTGATGACAGTCTGACCTTACCTTTTGAATCCCGGCAAAAAAGCCGTTTGCCCGCCTATACCGATGGCGGCGTAAAAGTCGGGTTGTTTTTGCAACGCGGGCAATATTTGCGCTCCGGTGTCATACTGACCGGAAACGAAAAATTCAAGGTCGTGATAAAAGCCGCGCCGGAAACTTTATCTGTCGTCCATACCGATGATGGCTTGCTGTTTGCCCGCGTTTGTTACCATCTCGGTAACCGCCATATCGCACTGCAAATCATGCCGGGCGAATTGCGTTATCTGAGTGACCATGTCCTTGACCACATGGTAGAAGGTTTGGGTTTAAGCGTCACGCATGAAACCTTGCCGTTCGAGCCGGAAGCGGGCGCGTACCACAGTCATGGGCACTGATCTCAGTTTACTGCGCTTGTTGCAACTGGTCAGCCCAGGCCTGCCGATTGGCATGTACAGCTATTCGCAAGGTTTGGAGCGGGCTGTGGATGATGGCTTGGTCAGCAACGCCGGGCAGGCTCGCGAATGGATTTGCGGCGTGTTGCAACACAGCATGATGCGGGTCGATGTGCCAATTTTGTTGCGCTTGTCTACGGCATGGCAAGGCCAAGACCAAGCGGCAGTCAAGCACTGGAGCAAAATTTTGACTGCTTGCCGCGAAACCAGTGAATTACGCGCCGAAGACCGGCAAACCGGACAGGCGCTGGCAAAATTATTGGTCAAACTGGATTTGCCGGATGCAGGCGTTTGGCAGCGCAACCCCGAAGCCACGCTGGCAACCGTGTTTAGTCTGGCTGCCATGCACTGGGGCATAAACCCGCGCCATGCCGCCATCGGTTATGTTTGGGGTTGGCTGGAAAACCAGGTGTTGTGCGCCGTCAAACTCGTGCCGCTAGGCCAGGTCACTGGGCAGCAAATGCTGCAAGCCTTAGCGGCGCAAGTTCCTGCGCAAGTCGATGGCGCAGCGTTAACCGCAGATGATGAAATTGGCGGCAGCGCCTTCGGTTTGGCACTGGCGAGCAGCCGCCATGAAGCCCAATATTCCCGATTATTCCGTTCGTAAAGAGAAAGATGATGACTGATAAACATGTGCTTAGAGTAGGTATCGGCGGCCCGGTCGGTTCCGGCAAAACCGCATTGGTGGACGCGCTGTGCAAACGGATGCGCGACCACTACGAAATCGCTGTCGTGACGAATGACATTTACACCCGCGAAGACCAGCAATTTTTAATCCGTAGCCAAGCTTTGCCGGAAGAGCGCATTATTGGTGTGGAAACCGGTGGTTGTCCGCACACCGCCATACGCGAAGATGCGTCGATGAATCTCGCCGCAGTGGATGAGCTTTGTGAGCGCTGGCCGGGGCTTGATTTTATTATGGTGGAAAGCGGTGGCGATAATTTGAGCGCGACTTTCAGCCCGGAACTTGCCGACTTGACCATTTATGTCATTGATGTTTCTGCAGGTGATAAAATTCCGCGCAAAGGCGGCCCCGGCATTACCCGCTCGGATTTATTGGTGATTAATAAAATCGATTTGGCGCCTTACGTCGGCGCATCGTTGGACGTGATGGACAGGGATGCCAAAAAAATGCGTGGCGAACGGCCATTTGTGTTTACTAACCTCAAAACTGGGGAAGGATTGCAAACGGTAGAGGAATTTATTATAGGGACAGGGATGCTAACAGAGGTTCATTCCAAACTGTGAGGTGTCAACTAAGGCCACCATGTGCTTAGGAGACTGTGAAAGTATTCGTGAATACACATTATTCACCACGAAGATCACGAAGGACACGAAGAAAATAATCACACGATCAATATATTAAAACTTCGTGATCTTCGTGGTTATCAGCTTTATATTGAATACTTTCACAGTCTCTTAGGAATGGGTACGGCACACTCGGCAAGATGATGGCTGCCAGTCCTTTGAGGATTGGCAGCCATGGCATCCACCAATCAACTTGACGACTGTTGGCGAGGCTTGGTTTGTAGTGCAGGCAATGCCTTAACTGCCTTGATAATCACCAGGCCTGCCAACGCATAAATCAATACCGAACTGATATAAGGTAGGAAATACTGAGCAACGCTTAGTGCATAAGCCATGAATGACAAATCTTCATAGCGTCCTGAAAATAAGAAGAAACTGCCATTTGAAATGGCAAATGCCGCTGATGTCGCCAACGCTACCAAGCTAATGGAAATAGCCAACTCAGGTAGCGTCAAGGCTTTGAATGTCGAGCAGTAACGGCCTGCCAGCCACATTACGGCATAGGTGGGGATCAAGAAAACGTAGGCGGGTGAAATGCACCAGTCGCTAGTGCCGTTGGCTATGGCGAGATAGTCGATCAAGCCCGCCATCACCAGCAAAAAGATAAATAAAGCCTTGTTGCCGAAAGCGCCGGCACGATAAAAGCCGGCAAAGAAAAAAACGGCCAGCGACGCATCGGGAAGATGCAGCGTATCACCAAAATGATGAAAGCGCGTCAGCACCATCAACGCGATGAGCGGAATGGGCAAGTAGTCAATTTTTAGCCATGATTTAGTCATGTTTAACTCCGTAAAAATGTAGGTCAGTTATTGTAATGGATAGACACAAAGAAGTTCCTATCCGGCGTGTTGTAATTATTCGCTGTTTGATAGCGTTCATCCAGTAAATTATTTAACTTGGCGCTAAGCATCCAGTTTTTATTGACATGCCAGGCGGCGCGTAAATCCATGGTGACAAAACCGTGCAGGTTAACCCGTGTAGCCGGCCAGGCACTGAAATCCAGATCGGGCCTATCCCCTTGTGCCAGCACATTGGCGCCAAAATCAAAAGCGCCCCACGAGCGGGACAGGTCAAAAGACAGCGACTTATCGCTACGCCGCTGCAAACGTTGGCCGGTTTCCAGGTCTATCGGCTCCAGCAGGTTCATGGCCAGTTTCTGATGCCAGCCCAATAAATCGGTACTGATTTGCGCTTCTATGCCTTCAATGCGCGCTTTATCGACATTAACCGGCGGCCAGCCGGAAATCAATTGCTCGACATCGGTATGATAAGCACGCAGTTCCCATTGCAGCCCATCGTGGCCACCTGCCAGCCCGACTTCAAATGATCGCGACTCTTCCGGTTTTAACAGAGGATTACCGCCGCCAAAACCGGTATCAGGCCAGTACAATTGGTTAAAGGACGGTGACTTGAAAGCGTTGCCAAAACTTGCAAATGGGCTGATACCGTAATCGGAATTATAACGCCAGCCGACATTTCCGGTGACGTAATCGCCGAAAGCTTGATTTTCATCCCAGCGCACCGAGGCATTAACAAAATGCTTGTCAAGCAAACGGCTGTGCAATTCGGTGAACACACCGACATCGTAGCGGGAAAGTTCACTATAGGTATCAAACCCCGCATTAAAGCTATCAAGGTCGCTGCTTTCAACTTCATCTACGCGATAGTCTGTACCCACTATCAGTTGATGGGCATCGCTTAACTGTAGTTGGTTTAGCCAACTGGCATTCCAGCGGGCGGTGTTATAACGGTTCTCAAAGGTATTGTCCGCCAAAAAAGTGTCCAGCTCATCAAGGCTTTGTCCTAAACGCAATGTGCTATGCCAGTTGTCCATCACCTCCATATTCCCTGCAATACCAACGACCTGATTAACAAACGCCGAGTTATCGCCGCCAAAAGTCGAATCGTATTCATTGATGCCTTCCGAGCGCATAAAAAACGCCTCAACTTCTGACTTTTCGCTAAAACGATGACCGATACGGGCATTCAGGCTGGTGTTTTCATAACCATCACGATCCGGATCACTGTTTTGTCTATTGTTAAAACCTTGTGAATTGATATGCGAGACACCCAGGTTATACCAGTTATTAGCGAATTTGCCGCTGACCGTACCTGCCGTGTGAGCAGTATCATAGGAGCCGCCGCCAGCTTCCAACGTGACTTGCGGCTTATCATTATGACTACCTTTGCGGGTAAAAATCTGGATAACGCCACCGATAGCTTCCGAACCATACAGACTCGATTGCGGCCCGCGGATAATTTCCACCCGCTCGATTTGGTCAATGGGAATCAGCTCGAAAGGTGTCGTGCCAATCGTTGCAGAACCTACTTTAATGCCATCAATCAAGACCAGCACATGATCCGTATTGGCACCGCGCAAGAACAAACTGGTAGGTTGCCCATAACCGCCGTTTTGCGCAATATCGACGCCGATTGTGCCTTTAAACAAATCCGGCAAGGTTTTCACCTGCGAGCGTTCAATATCTTGGCGGGTATAAACCGTTGCTCCGGTTGCCAGTTGATCTTGGTGGGTTGCTGTTCTTGTTGCAGTGACGATGACGCCAGGCAGATTTGTCATGTCTGGTGTGGGTGTTTCTTGAGCGTGTAACGAAGGATGAAAACTGGCTAACAGTAGTGAGTTGATGATGATTTTTTGCATAGTGTCCTCTCGGGAGCAATCGTGCGCCGCCCGCGCATAGCTAAGTTAAATGGACAGCGGGGGGAGACGAAATACAAAAGAAGGGAGGACTCTGACGGGACAGAAGAGGCGCTTTTCTTTTCGTAGAACAGCCCTCCGCTGCACCGAATATACTTTGAGGCCGGTCTCCGGGCTTATAAGTGGCGTCAACCTGAACCGTCACCTTCCCATGCAATACGCACAGTGGCATTCTGACGATCCTTTTACTTATTTACCGTTGCGGGGGCAGCGTCGGATTTGGATAAACCTCACCGACTTCCCGTTTAACCATCGGGTAAAAAACCTTCTGGAACCTTAAAGTAGGCGGTAATTATAGGGATTTGAGCTGATAAAGCAATGTTGATTAGGAATGGGTACAAAACAACTTCGTTATGCTGGTCCCCAAGCTCCTGAGACTGTGAAAGTATTCGTGAATATACATTATTCACCACGAAGATCACGAAGAACACGAAGAAAATAATCAATTGGATCAACACATTAAAACTTCGTGTTCTTCGTGTCCTTCGTGGTTATCAGCTTTATGTCGAATACT
>JAUYEP010000156.1 GCA_030689765.1 Methylovulum sp. | reverse complement strand
CATGGTTCGACAAGCTCACCACGAACGGCACGGCGAAAAAACCGTGGTGTTTTATGGCGGTTGCCATCCGCTAATGGAACATTACCTGGAAGAGCACCATACTTGCCGCACCCAAGGGCAGAATTGCATCGTCATGCTGCTCGGTTATGAATTGTTCATGCAGGAGCTGGAAAAAGGGGCTTATTTCTTATTGGAAGACTGGGCGCTGACCTGGGAACCGATGATTACCGCCTGTTTCGGAATGAGCATGACGGTGATACGCGAGATATTTCACAGCAGCCATAAATATATCCTCGCCATCAGGACGCCCTGTAACGGTGATTTTAGCGAAGCGGCTGAAGCTGCCGCGTACTTTGTGGATTTGCCGCTGCAGTGGCTGGATGTCGGGCTTGATCGCTTGGAGTCGGTTTTGGCCGATGCGATTCAGCGGCGGCTTGACGACCAGCAATGAGCCAGGTTCCATCTTGTCAGGCGTTGCAGGAGCGCGTTGCCTATCTGGAAAACCGCGTCCGCAAAGTTTCCGAGGAAAAAGCCAACCTGTACCTGGTTTTGCACCTGGTCGAACTGTTGAATCCGCTGACCGGGGTTGACGGCTTGCTGCAAAGCATGATGTCGGCCTTGTGCAGCACTTTGGGCGGCACCAATGTCGAGATTTATTATCTCGACGAAGGCGATATTCACTATGCCAACCTGTTCGGGGAGCATCGCGTGGTCGAGCGTATCGACGATGCGCTGGTCGCCGAGGTTTTCGGACACCATCAATTCGTTGAGCAGTCGACCGATGCCCTCCGTACTTTACTTGTAAACGATGCCCTGCCGGTGGCCTGTACCTGGGTGATGCCGCTGCTGGTGGGCAGCGAATTGCTCGGCGTGATCAAAATATCCGACTTGCTGGGTACAGCGCAGATGCGCGATTACCTCTCGCCGTTTTTTTCGCATATGGCGCTGATTTTGAGCAACGAAATTAAAACCCGGATCGCGGAAACCGCCAACAAAGCCAAAAGCAATTTCCTGGCTACGATGTCGCATGAAATCCGCACGCCGTTAAACGGCATTCTGGGCATGGCGCAATTATTGAGCTTGCCCGGTTGCGACCCGGACATGCATCAGGAATACGCCCGCGCTATTTTATCTTCCGGGCAAGGGCTGCTTGCCCTGTTAAACGATGTACTGGACCTGTCCAAAATCGAGGCCAACCGGTTTGAGCTGGTTTATTTCGAGCTTAATCCTCAGCAAATCATCGATGATGTCAGGTCGCTGTTTGCCGGAAGTGCACACCAGAAAAACCTGGACATGAGCGCAGCCTGGATGGGTTCCGCCGAATCATGCTACCAGCTCGACCCGATGCGGATCAGGCAGATGCTCTCCAACTTGGTCAGCAATGCCATCAAGTTTACCGATCAAGGCTTCGTCCGCATCGAAGCGCGTGAAGTGGCCTGCGGGGGGCGACAGGCTGAACTGGAATTTTCAGTGACCGATAGTGGTATCGGTATCGCCGCCGACCAGCAGCGCCTGTTGTTCAAACCGTTTAGCCAGATAGACGGCAGTTCTACGCGGCATTACGGCGGCACCGGCTTGGGTTTGTCGATTGTGCAACGCTTCGCCGAACTCATGCAGGGCAAGACTGGCGTGGAAAGTGAGTTGGGGCGGGGCGCGCGTTTCTGGTTTCGGGTTGTTTGCAATAGATGTGATGTTGCGGCAACCAAACCTGATAACCATGCAGACCGGCAACGTATTCCAGACAAACAGGCGGGGCAGGATGCCGTCCCGGCACAATCGGAAGTGGATACCTCGGCTGAAGAAAAAGCCTTTATGCGCAATCACAATGAGATTGCGCCGGCACTTGATGAACTTGATTATTTATTGTCCAAAAATAGGTTTAATGCCGTTAGCCAATTCAAGGCGCTGCAAAAACTGCTGGAAGGCAGTGTGCTAATGCCGCGTTTTACAGGGATAGGCCAACTGGTTAACGAAATGAAATTTGAGCAGGCGCGCAACCAGTTACAGCAATTCCGTTCCGAACTGTACGGGAACGTGCCCGATTGACCCAAAAATCGGGCTACCATCTGTAGGCGGGACAAGTTGTCTGGCCTAACCTCACAGGCTGTCCCTGCTTAGGATTTGGTTAAAAATAACTTCCCGATTTGAATGCAATCAGAGCTTACGTAGGGGGCGATTAAAATCGCCCGGCAAAAAATGTACCCGTCAAAACTCAGGGAAGTTAAATCCTTAGCTACGGCGGAAACCAGCCGCACCCAACAAACCTAAGCCGAGTAGCGCCAGAGTTGAGGGTTCGGGAACATTGCCGTTGGTAGGCACAGCACTATTAATGGCAACCGCATCTATAAATAACGTTTGGTCTCCATTAGCGACAAAGTTTGTTAAGCCTTGGAATATCAGCGTATGCACACCTGCCGTGGCAAAGAATGTGCTTTGCTCGGAAATGAATGGGCTGCCCGTGGTCGTGATGTCCGCAAAGATGATTGTCGAATCGAGCAGTACCTGATAGGAGGTGTTGCCGCCTACGTTGAAGAAGTTCTGCGGTCTGCCCGCCGCCAGAAAGCTCAGCGTGTAATTGTCATTAGCTGCGAAGGTAAGCGCCTGGGAAAAATCATGCTGATTTTGAATGAACGCATATTGAGAGCCGTCCGGAGCGGCCGTGCTACCAAAACCCGAAGGTGGATCCGAAATGCCTGCGCCAGGACTAAATATCCAAGATGTGAAGGTTGGGGCGTACTGGAAGCGGCCAGCCAAGTTTGGGGTCTCAAAGCTGTTGTTACCGATCGTGACAGGAGTGGCTTCGGTCAGCGGCGCGATTGCAAGCAAAACCGCGAATAACGCGGCATGGACGTGTTTTTCATAGACCGCGATAAGCGGGGGGGGGTAAACATGAATGTTCTCCTTAAAAAAATTAATTGCGAAAAAGCACAATGTGCTATTAACGTAGGCATAAAACGTACCTATAAAAATTAATATATTAAAAACAAAAAGTTATATATTTTATGAAGCCTTGTAGGGACAAAATTGAGTCAGAGTGTAAAATATTCCGACAATGCCTCTCTACAAGGTTCATTAAGACCGTAGGGTGTCGGGTGAATTAGTGTTTTTTAAAACCTGAACGCCAGCAAAAACTAACCAAAAAAAGATGAAAACCGTTAAAATGCCCATATACATGTTAATCCTGTAACAACGCAATCACTGGGTAGCACTCATGCAAACAAAATATAACACTGATGACTTGAGAATTTGTGGCATAAAAGAAGTCATCGCGCCCGTTCATGTTCATGATGAACTGCCTATTACCGAAGCGGCGGCAAAAACCACGCTGGAGGCAAGGACACAAATCCATAACCTATTAACGGGGCAGGATGACCGCGTTCTGGTTGTCGTGGGGCCATGTTCTATCCATGACCCCAACGCGGCTAAAGAATATGCGCAACGCTTAAAAGCCATTAAAGACGAGTTAAAAGACGAGCTAATGATCGTGATGCGGGTTTATTTTGAAAAACCGCGCACTACCGTCGGCTGGAAAGGCTTGATTAACGATCCTGATCTGGATTCCAGCTTTAATATCAATAAAGGCCTACGCGTTGCCCGGCAATTATTGCTGGATATCAGCAGCATGGGTGTGCCGGCCGCCACCGAATATCTGGATTTAATCAGCCCGCAATATGTTTCGGACTTGATCGCCTGGGGTGCTATCGGGGCCAGGACCACCGAAAGCCAGGGGCATCGTGAACTGGCATCAGGTGTTTCCTGCCCTATCGGTTTTAAGAATTCAACTGATGGCACGATAAAAATTGCGATTGATGCAATAGGCGCGGCGATGAGCCCACACCATTTTTTATCGCTGACCAAGGCAGGGCATTCGGCCATTTTTTCAACCACCGGCAACGAAGACGTGCATATCATTTTAAGGGGCGGCAATGATCGCCCCAATTATGATGCCGTCAGTGTCGAGCAAGTTGCGGAAGGGTTGGTTAAAGCTGACCTGAAGCCGAATATCATGATTGATTTCAGCCATGCGAATAGCTTGAAGCAATGTCAGCGCCAATTGATCGTCGGCGAAGACGTGGCCGGGCAAATCGCCCACGGCGACCACCGCATCATGGGTGTCATGATTGAAAGCCATCTTGTCGCCGGTAGCCAAAAGATTGTTCCGGGTCAGGAACTAGTTTACGGGCAAAGCATCACCGATGCCTGCCTGTCATGGGAAGACACGGTGCCGTTGCTGAAAGAGTTGGCTGAAGCCGTGCAAAGACGCCGGACAGTAGATACCAACCGGAGCGTGACGATATGATGGTCTATGTGAACGGTGAAACCCGTCAATATGCGCAAGCATGCTGTGTTGCCGATGTCATCGCAGACTTAGGGTTGACCGGTAAAAAAATTGCCGTTGAGCTGAACAAGGAAATCCTCCCGTTTAACCAATACGAAACCCAGGAGTTACAAGCCGAAGACCGTTTGGAAATTGTACATGCTATTGGCGGCGGTCAGGGGGATTCTTTTATTATCGCAGGTGTCGCCTACCAGTCACGCTTACTGGTCGGCACTGGCAAATACAAGGATCTGGAAGAAACCCGTTTGGCGATTGAAGCCAGCGGAGCACAAATTGTCACGGTGGCGATCCGGCGTACCAATATTGGGCAGCATGCGGACGGGCCGAATTTGCTGGATGTGATTTCACCCGACAAATACACGATTCTGCCCAATACGGCGGGTTGTTACACGGCAGAAGAGGCGGTCAGGACCTGTCGCTTGGGCAGGGAATTGCTCGGTGGGCATAAACTGGTCAAACTGGAAGTGCTGGCCGATCAGAAAACCCTGTTCCCCGATGTCGCGCAAACCTATATTGCCGCTGAATTATTGGTGAAAGATGGCTTTGATGTCATGGTTTACACCAATGACGATCCGATTGCCGCCAAAAGGCTTGAAGAGATAGGTTGCGTCGCGGTCATGCCGCTGGCGGCACCTATCGGTTCAGGCTTAGGCATACGCAACCCTTACAATATACTGACCATTGTTGAAAACGCGAAAGTGCCTATTCTGGTTGATGCCGGTGTTGGCACCGCCTCCGATGCCGCGATGGCAATGGAGCTGGGCTGTGATGGCGTGTTAATGAATACGGCGATTGCCGCCGCCAAAAATCCAATACTGATGGCTTCAGCAATGAGAAAAGGCATAGAAGCCGGACGGGAAGCGTTTCTCGCAGGACGCATGCCAAGACGGCGCTTTGCTTCTGCGTCATCCCCGATAGATGGCTTGTTTTTCTAAACCCAGAACCCAGTAGGGTGGGCAAGCTTTTCTGCCCACCCTACATATCTGCCTTGAATCCCCGCTATGCTTGCCCCTGAACAAATTACCCTAAAAAAAATACGCAGCTTTATCCTCCGTCAAGGGAGATTGACCCCAGGCCAGCAGCTTGCCCTGGATAATCATTGGGATCGGTATTGTCTGGATCCTGAAGCTGATTATGATCTTGCCCGTGTATTTGGCCGTAATGCACCCATCATTGTCGAAATCGGCTTTGGTAATGGCGAAAGTCTGGCAAAAATGGCTGCGGACAATCCCGATGCGGATTATATCGGCATAGAAGTGCATCGACCCGGCGTTGGTCATTTACTGATGCTGCTCGACAGCCAAGGCCTTAACAATGTGCGGATTTATTGCCACGATGGCGTTGAGATCATCGAACATAAAATACCGGATAACCGCTTGACTGGGGTACATTTGTTTTTCCCCGACCCTTGGCCGAAAAAGAAACATCATAAACGCCGTCTAGTCAATTCCGGTTTTGTGCAGTTATTAATCAATAAATTAAAGCCGGGGGGCTATTTTCATGCCGCAACGGATTGGCAGAACTATGCCGAAACCATGCTTAACGTATTATCTGCAGAAACCGGTTTCAGCAATACCAGCGCCACCGATGCTTATTGCGGACGCCCTGCCTATCGGCCATTAACCAAGTTTGAGCAACGTGGTCTGCGCTTGGGTCATGGCGTCTGGGATTTGATTTTTAAAAAGGGCTAGCTCAGGCGGAATTTGACCATTAATAAACCACGAAGAACACAACAACACGAAGAAAAGCCAAGGTAAAAACTTCGTGTCCTCTGTGCCCTTCGTGGTGTTATGCCTTCTACCTTGCATATCGCATGATTTCGCCGGCAATATGTTCAAGCGGCTGCTCCGTATCGACAGCATCCAGCTTTATCGCTTCTTTGGGCATGCCAAAGACCACGCAACTGGCTTCATCCTGCGCTACCGTATAGGCGCCAGCATTGTGCATCTCCCGTAATCCCCGTGCGCCGTCATCGCCCATGCCGGTCATAATAATGCCCAGCGCGTTGCGGCCCGCAACTTGTGCGGCTGATTTGAACAAAACATCCACCGAAGGTTTGTGCCGGTTCACCGGCGGCCCGTCAAGCACATTGACATAGTAATAGGCGCCACTACGCGTTAAACGCATGTGCAAGCCGCCGGGAGCAATCAGCGCACAACCCGGAATAACACGATCCCTGTCCCTGGCTTCGCGCACTTCAATGGCGCATAGACTGTTAAGCCGACTGGCAAATGACGCGGTAAATTTTTCCGGCATATGCTGCACGATGACAATACCCGGCGATACGCGTGGCAATGCTGTCAAAACCACTTCAAGCGCCTGGGTGCCGCCTGTCGATGTGCCTATCGCAACAATTTTTTCAGTGGTATGGAGCATGGCGGCGGAAGTTTGCAAATGTGCAGGCTGTTCAACCGGCTTTGCGGTTGCAGCTGTGACAAACCGTTTCGGGCTGGATTGGGCTGCGACACGCACGTTGTTAATCAAGTCAACCGCAGAATCAGAAAGGAAACCTTTGAGCCCGAGCTTCGGCTTCGTCACATAGCCGACGGCACCAGCCGCCATGGCTTGCAGGGTCGTTTCGGCACCCTTTTCAGTCAATGTCGAACAAATGAGAACTGGCGTTGGCCGCTCCGCCATAATTATTTTCAAAAAAGTAATCCCATCCATGCGTGGCATCTCAATATCCAGCACAATGACATCGGGCCACTCCAATGCCATTTTGCTTTTAGCAATAAGTGGGTCGCCCGCCGTTGCAATCACCTTAATTTGAGGGTCTTTAGACAAGACCTCCGATAACACTTGCCGTACCACGGCAGAATCGTCAACAATCAATACTTTTATCATTTCACCTTCTTGTTATTTTTTTTAGGTTTTCCATTCAATCCGGCATGGCGACCAGAAAATCGGGCTTGGCCTGGCGCACCCACACGTCACCGTTACCCAGATTAAAAATAATTTCCCGATGCCCAATGCCAAACAGGTGCTCTGACACGATTGGGATGCCATAGGCGACCAGCAAATATTTTGCCGCCTGGCCATTCTTTAAGCCAATGTCAAGCTGATCGGGGACTGGCCGATTGGGGAACATATTACCGCCGCCAAAAATTTTGGCCTGACACTCTGTAACCGGTACTTTTGCGTCACGTAATTCCCTCACCATCAATGCAAATACCTCATCGGCATATTTGCCATCGAGTTTGCAGGAGGCCTCAAGTGCATACCCCGGCGTCACATTACCAGGCCGGGAAGATAACAAATAATGCGACATGGCGCCAAACCGAAGCCTCGGATGCCACAAGGTAATCGATACGCACGAACCCAAG
Organism: Methylovulum sp.; assembly: GCA_030689765.1. Lineage (GTDB taxonomy): Bacteria > Pseudomonadota > Gammaproteobacteria > Methylococcales > Methylomonadaceae > Methylovulum. The sequence goes on along the minus strand of JAUYEP010000156.1, from coordinate 6,407 downwards.
AATGTGCGCACCTGAAAATCGGAGCCGCCGACAAAATATTCACCGGGATTGAGGAATATTTCAATGACGTCACTGGAATTGATACCGGAATAACACCATTCAGGGGTATCACCACCCTTTGAATTTTTCATGATTTAATAACTGCATTGACAACCCGTCACCCTATACTTTAAACGGTCAAGTTTTCGGCCATTGTAGGTTAAGCTTGGCTCGAATCGCCCTTTTTTTAGTTAGCGGCCCTTTCCTAACACCAAAAAACCAGCTACCAACTTAAAACATCGTCCCGTTTGTGTTGGAAGTAAAAAAACCGTAAGTATTCACCTCCCCCTTTGAAAAAGGGGGAGGGCAAAGCGAGGGGGCAGAGGGGGATTTATCTAATAAAATCTCCCCTAACCCCTCTTTTCCAAAGAGGGGGACTGAATAGTTACAAAAAACCGAAAACCAGAACTATTAATGTCCATCATCGATTTTACGGTAAATTGATGGCGCGACCATCTGCAACTCACTTTTCATGCCATTTAGCGATTCCGAGTGGCTAATGATGAAAAAGCCACCGGGGCGTAAATAGTGCTGGATGCGTTCAACCAGCCGCTGTTTGGTTGGCATGTCGAAATAAATCATCACATTACGCAAAAATATCACATTAAAGCTGCCCATATCGGGCAACTCATCGATCAGATTGGCGTACATAAACTTGACCCGACGGCGTAAAGCCAAATCAATCAGGAAAAAACCCTCGTATTCACCGCTGCCTTTTAAACAATATTTTTTCAATATCGGTACAGGAATTTGTCCTGCGGCATTCATCGGATACAGTCCTTGCCGCGCTTTTTCAAGCACCCGGGTTGAAATATCGGTGCCAATAACTTCCCACTGGCTAACTTTGGGAAACGCTGCGATTATCATGGCCAGTGTGTAAGCTTCTTCACCGCTTGAGCAGGCGGCGCTCCAGAACCGTAGTGGTTGATGGACGGGATGCTTGGGGAAAAAATGGCTGTTGAGAAAGTTAAAATGCTGGGGTTCCCGAAAAAAATAAGTCTCGTTAGTCGTCAACAAATCGATTGCCATCAAGGTTTCCTGATCAAACCCAGGCTTACCCAACAAACGGAAATATTCGCTGTAACTGGAAAATCCGTAATACCGCAAGCGCCTCTCCAAGCGCCCAGAAACCAACGCCTGCTTGCTGTCGTTTAAGGCAATGCCAACATGTTTATACAGATAATCCTTTATCCATAAAAACTCGTGCTTTTCTAATGACAGTGATCCGTACCAATGGCCTGTGTTTTCTGGATTAGTTGCCTCCATGCCCCACATCATCCAACGCTGCTTTGCTTAAATTGGCCATTTCTTCCACTGACAACACACGATTGACATTGAGCAGTATGATGAAACTCCCGTTTCGCTTGACCATCCCATTGATGAAATCGGGACGGATACCGATGCCAAAACTGGGCGGCGGCTCGATGTCCTGTTGGTTGATATCGACCACTTCGTTGACCGCATCGACGATGACGCCAACATCTTGCCCCCGTCCATCATTGTTTTCGGCGGCGGTTTCAACGATGACAATGGCTGTGCGCTTGACAACCTGGATGCTCCCCTTACCGAAACGTGCCGCCAGATCGATGACCGGCACCACGCTGCCGCGCAGATTGATGACGCCACGCACAAACGGCGGCATCATCGGCACTTCGGTCAGTTGCCCGTAGTCGATGATTTCCTTGATATTTAAAATTCCCAAGGCGTATATCTCGCCCGCCAATACAAAAGTGAGGTATTGGCTGACGCTGGCACAATGTTGCCCCGTCCGCACAACGGGCAATTTCTCGGTTATTGTTGCAATTGCTGTCATGTGCCACTCCCCCAATGCTTAATAAATACAAATGGTTTGAAGGTGATGCGATGGGTTATCACTGCAATCAAACCCTAGAACCGTTCGAATTTACTTAAATCGTATTCCACGCCAGCCCCCTTTTTACGGCTGGACTGGGCAACCTGCCGGGCTTTTTCTTGTTTTTGAAAGCCTATTGGCGCAGCGTGACCAAACGAGGCTTGATTACCTGCGATTTTGAAAAAACTCATCAGGCTTTGCAGTTGTTCCGCCTGACTGGTCATTTCTTCTGCAGTGGCGGCCAGCTCTTCGCTAGCCGAGGCATTCTGCTGGGTAATCTGGCTCATTTGGGACATCGCCGTATTGACCTGTTTGGCGCCCGTCGATTGTTCATATGACGCAGCGGCTATTTCCTGCACCAGCTCCGAAGTTTTGGCGATGCTAGGCACGATTTCGTCCAGAAGCTTGCCGGCGCTTTCCGCAGTTTTAACGCTGGTGTCCGCCAGTTCACCGATTTCCCGCGCCGCCACTTGACTACGCTCCGCCAGTTTGCGCACTTCCGCCGCCACCACCGCGAAACCTTTGCCGTGATCACCTGCGCGTGCCGCTTCAATGGCGGCGTTAAGTGCCAGCATATTGGTTTGATAGGCAATATCATCAATGATGCCAATTTTATTGGCGATGTTTTTCATTGCTTCCACAGTCTGCTTAACGGCTACGCCACCGTCAATAGCTTTCTGCGAAGCTTTGTCGGCCATACCGTCAGTGATCTTGGCGTTTTCCGCGCTCTGGTTGATACTGGCCGCCATCTGTTCGATGCTGGCACTGGTTTCGTCAACACCGGCAGCCTGTTCGCTGGCAGCTTGCGACAACGCTTGCGAGGTGGCGCTGATCTGTTCGGAGGCATTACCCAGCTGGTCGGCGGCGCAAATGACTTCCGCGATAGTTTGCGATAGTTTGGTGATGGTGTTGTTGACGCTGGCTTTAAGGTCACCTAGCTGGCCTTTGTACTCGCCGTTGACGGTATGGGTCAGGTCACCCTGCTCGACCAATGTCAGCACTTCGACCGCTTCACTGAGCGGCCGGATGACGCCGTCCAACGTATTGTTCACGCCTTCTATGATTTTGCGGAAATCGCCTTGGTGTTTGCCGGCATCGGCACGCGTTTGTAAACGGCCTTCCGCTGCGGCTTTGGACAGCATGTCGGCATCGTTAACCAGCGCTTGGATCGCAAGCACCATGCTTTTCATCGCAGCCATCAGGCTACTGGTGTCACCGGATTGGAGCCCGATTTGGGTGCTGAGGTCTCCGACAGCGATCTTGTTGGCGATTTCGGCGGCTAAATCAGGCTCGCCTCCGAGTTGTTTGAGGATATTACGGGTGACGGAAAAACCGTGCAGTATTGTCAAAAGCACGACAATGCCCGTGATAAGGCTAGAGAACATCGCCGCATCGTCCTTGGTAGCGGCGGCTTCATCTGCCGACATTTTCGCCATGGCAATGGCATGGCCCATATGTTCATTAAATGCGCCATTCAACTTATCAGCTTGTTGTGTGTACTGTGTCAGGGTATCCCGTGCCTGTTCAGGCTTGTTCTGGTTGGAAAAAGCCAGCGCCATTTCCACGCCCTTGAGGTAGCCATCAAAAGCCTCGACATCTCCCGCCAGCAACTGCCTGTCCTTGTCGTCCATGGTCTTGCCGCCATACTCTTTCAGCGCGCCTAAAACAACATCACGCGCTTGCTTGATCGTAACATCGATTTTCGCCTTCTCGGCCACATCGTCATACAGCACATGGCGATATACGCGGACACGCAACTGGCCGAGCGATTCAGAAGCCTTGCCCAGCGTGTTAATGGCAGGAATGCTGATAGCATTGGCAAAATTGGTTTTTTCATACACCAACTCCATCTTGTCCTGTCCGAGCCAGGACAAACCAAGCAGGCCCAGAACGGCGGTAACCACCAGCAAAACCACCTTTCTTGAAACGGTCATTTTCATTATTTCCCTACCCCCAGATAGATTAAAGCGACAAGCACCATTTGTTTTTACAGCAACGGCCTTAAAAAGTTTACGGTCACCCCTGGTGAAGGGACATGGTTTATGCGGCCATTGAAGGGCATGATATTTAGATTGAATCCTATAGAATGGGCATTGTCAAGCAAACCGCAGACTGACCAGGCATTGCGTGAAATAAAAATACCCGTCCGCAATGGCCGTAACCCGACAATTATCTTCAAACCGAAACCTGACCTTGCTCCTGCAATCGGAGCAGGCCCGGCACATCGATAATCAGCGCCACTTCGCCGCTGCCAAGAATGGTCGAACCGCCTACGCCTTGAACATGGCTAAACAGCTTGCCTAGCGGTTTGATGACAGCTTGCAACTCACCCATCAGCCTATCGACAACCAATCCGGCCTTGAGGCCGAGGTGCTCGACGACGATGACGTTCTGTCGCCGCGATACTGGGCCGTTTTTTTGGAACAACTGCCTTAACCGGATAAACGGCAACACTTCGCCGCGCAGTTCCATGTAATCGTGGTTATCGTCAATCGGCAATGCCACGCATTCGACCACTTTGTCCAACGGAATGACAAACGAGGCATCACCGACACCAGCGAGAAAACCGTCGATAATCGCCAAGGTCAGCGGCAAATGGATTCTTAACGTGGTACCAAGTCCCGGCATGCTGTCGATATAGATAATGCCACGCAATTCGGTGATGTTGCGCTTGACCACGTCCATGCCGACGCCCCGTCCTGACAGGTTGGATATATGCTCGGCGGTGGAAAAACCAGGCTCGAAAATAAGCGCGTAGAGTTCCTGCTCGCTGAGCACCGCGCCTGCGGGTAATAACCCGCGCTCGACGGCTTTTGCGTAGATTTTCTCGCGGTCCAAACCGCCGCCGTCATCGCTGATTTCAATGACGATGTTGCCAGAACTGTGGTAGGCATTAAGCTGTAACGTGCCTTGTGCCGGTTTGCCACGTTCGGCACGCAGTTCGGCCCGTTCGATACCGTGGTCCATGGCGTTGCGCACCAGGTGCAACAAGGGGTCGCCGATTTTTTCGACGATGGATTTGTCGACTTCGGTGTCAGCGCCGCTGATCACCAGTTTGATGTCTTTGCCCAGCTCCCTGCTGACATCGCGTATCACGCGCTGGAAGCGGCTAAAGATAGTTCCGATTGGCATCATGCGCAGTTGCAGGGCGCTATCGCGCACCGCTTCGACCAGACTGATGACGCCAGCATTGGCTTCCTGCAGCGCAACGTCGCCAGTTTGTATCCCTCTCAAGCTAGCGGCGGCTGTGGAAATGACCAGTTCGCCAACCAAGTCGATCAGCTTATCAAGCAGATCGGCATCGACACGGATACATTGGCTTTCGTGGGCTTTTTTTTCTTTGATTTGTTGCTGTTGTTCCAACGCGGCATTGACCAACGGCTGTTGTACAACACGCTGCCCCACCAGAATCTCACCGATACGCGCAGATGGCGGCGGCTGGTCTTTGATTTGCGTGTGCTGGGTGTTGAGGCCTTCTTCCAGTTCGCGTTGCGTAATAACGCCGCTTTTGAGCAACAGTTCGCCGAGTTTGGCATTATCTTCGGTCAGCGACTCTATCAGTCCAACGTAGTAGGGAATCCTATTTTCCAGCGGCAGGATGTGGATTTGGCTGCCGTCGCGTATGAAATCGAAGACGCTTTCGATGGTCTCTTTATTGGCATCACTTTTCAGAATGATTTCGAAACCCAGGTAGTTGCTTTCAGGATCCATGCTTTTTGCATCCGGCATAGCGTCGTAAAAGGTAGTCAGGCCGACAATGTCGCCTAGGGTGCTTAGGTAATGGATCAACGACAAGGGTTCCATGCCATCACGCAGGCAGTTTCCGTTAAACTGCAAAAACAGATGCCAATTGCCTGATTCGATGGCGTTACTGGCTATGGTTTCGATCCGCTCGGCATTGCCATGTAATGCGGCGACGCTGATTTGGGTTGCTGCCGACGTTTTTAGGTCAAGCTTCAGATAAGGTTGCAACGTATCCAACAGCCGGTTGCCGCATTCGGTCACCTCCTGATTTTCTTCAAGGTTGCCGTTGGCAACGTCGCCAATCAAGCTGTTGAGATGGTCACAGCACGGTAACAGCACCGCCACCAACTCCCAAGTGACGGACAGTTTGCCGTTGCGTAAGAGATCTAGCACACTTTCAACAGCATGGGTAAACCGGACGATGTGATCGAGCCCGAAAAGGCCAGCCGAACCTTTAATGGTATGCGCCGCGCGGAAGATAGTGTTAATGGTTTCCTCAGTGTCTTCGATGTTTTCAAGCGCCATCAAATCGCTTTCCATGCCTTGCAACAACTCAATACTTTCGATGATAAATGTGGGCAGCACCTCCTCCATATCTTTATCTAATTTCATCGCGGTGATTCCTCGTTAGGGGCATAAGTATCTACACAACTTTAATTGATTTTAAAACAATGTGTTATATGACATTCCTTGCAGATAATTGCTATATTTTTAGGTTGTTCTATCACGAAATCTGGCTTGAAACAGCAGTTATCTGTATGAAATAACGTGA
>JAUYEP010000154.1 GCA_030689765.1 Methylovulum sp. | reverse complement strand
AGTATTCGTGAATATACATTATTCACCACGAAGATCACGAAGAACACGAAGAAAATAATCAATTGGATCAACACATTAAAACTTCGTGTTCTTCGTGTCCTTCGTGGTTATCAGCTTTATGTCGAATACTTTCACAGTCTCCGGAGCGTGGGAACGATAAATCACCATAAGCCTTGTGTGTCCGATAATTAATTACTGCAGACATTCGTGGTCGCAATAGTGGCATCCGTTACGTTAAGGGTAATGCCGGTTGGGATTATGGCACCTTTTTTGACCAGAACAGCGGGTTGGGGATGCCAGTTTAAATCCTCGGCGGTGATATTCAGCGCAGTCTCAAGCATCGTAACCTCTTTGATATATTGACATCCCGGCACATCACCATTGGTGTCAAGCTTACCAGCGACGACATCCATGTTGCCAACCCCCCAAGAGCTGGAGAATCCAGATAGCCAGTATCCTGTTGGTTGAGGGCTGATAAATCCGAAGTCATTTTTTGGGCCACCCAGCGTTTTTACCCAATGAGGTGCAACGTCAGCGCTAAAGTGCCCGTACAGCGCATCGATATTTACTGGTTTGTTGGGGGAGGTTATGTCAATAAATGGCATCATTTGCCCACTCAGCAGATAGGTGCTATTTGCCCCTTTAGTGAAAACGGCTGTATCGTTCTGATACCCAAAACTTTTGCCGGAGATGACAGCGCCTGTCGATGAAATCTGGATGACGGCAGGATGTTGTGATGACATCGGGATAGGGAAAGGAATGCCTGGTATTTGGATGTTATCAGCCGTTGTCAGGTTGCCGGTTAATGTATATGAACCGTCAGCATTTTCGTCGATTACGGGAGTAGACAAGCCTTGATCAGCCCCCGCCGCATATTTTTTCCCCCAGACAACATTCAGGCTTGAGTTGAGTTTCATTACGAAAACCGTAGGGTTTTTGTCCGCTATGCTGGATTGGTTTGTGCCATAAAGCAGGTAATTTCCGCCGGAAATGGGTTCGATATTGATGACGGTACTCAGTCCATTACCGTCATATTCCTTAAATGATCCAGCCACTGGAACACCCAGTTTGTTGAGCTGGCCCAGCAGGATTTTTTGGCTGTCAGCATTGGCATTTTGTGTATTGACGGCCAAAATGAAATTCTGGCCTTTAGGGATGATAGCCCGCACTGAATCGTCATAACCATAATGGTATACCTTGCTCCAGGCAGGCAATCCGGTAGCGGTGTTAATTTTTGCCAGGATCAAATCCGTCCCTTGCCCATTTTGGCTGAACGCCGAGGTTGAGCCCATGCCCCATAAAATGCCCTGGCTGTCTTCGCTAAAATAAAGCGAGTGGTTCCCTTTCTTATAAGTTTTGCTGAATTTCGGTGACAGCGCCCCTGTCGTGCGGTTGACATCATAGATTGCCCAAACGGCATTGTCTGGGCTGGTGGCACTCAGCTGGGTCGTGCCTTGCAGCAGTACACGCCCGCTACCCAGCTCGTTCAGGGAAAAATAATCATATTTCCCGGTAGTGATTTGCTTAGTCCATGCCGCCTTGCCATTGGCATCCAGCAACGAAAACAACGCCACTGATTTGGTTTTACTGGCTGTCGGTGTGCTGATCATTGATAGATAATAGCCACCTTGCTTCGAAGGCATGGCTGCGCCGGTTTCGTTATTTTTAGTGCCATAACTTTTTATCCACTCAGCCTGGGCTGCACCACTGGCGAGCAGGGAAAAAGCCAATGCCAGTGAAGAAAAGGGGATGCTGTGTGTTGCTTTTTTCATGATAGAACCTTTTGTTATTGATCGTTTTTAATGTGGGGTCGGGAGGGGCGTCAATTAAGCGGTCTGATTTCCGATGGCGAAAACTTGATGGCCAAACCGTAGCCAGTGCGGATTATAAGCCGCCGTGCCGTCTGTTCAAAGCAGAACGAAATTCTTACCCCTAACCCACTTGCGGCATCTGTTATCATTTGCCTGTCTGATTGCGGCAATCCGTCGCTATTCACCATAATCAAGAGTCTCCAGTGAACACCGCCAAATTTTCATCGTTACCGTTAAAACCCGCCCTGCTTGAAAACATCGAATCTTTAGGTTACACCCACCTGACACCAGTCCAAGCCGAAAGCCTGCCACATATTCTGGAAGGCCGTGACGTTATTGCCCAGGCCAAAACGGGTAGTGGTAAAACTGCCGCTTTTGGTATTGGCCTGTTATCACGGCTGGATGCCGCCCGTTTTAGCGTCCAAGCCTTAGTGATTTGCCCAACGCGGGAGTTGGCTGACCAAGTGTGCAAAGAAATCCGACAATTGGCTCGTTTTACACAAAATATCAAAGTGTTGTCGTTATGTGGCGGCGTGCCTTTTGGGCCGCAGTTGGGTTCATTGGAGCATGGTGTGCATATTGTTGTCGGTACGCCAGGACGTTTGCAGGAACATCTGCGTAAACGCAGTTTGCGGTTGGGCAGCCTCAACGTATTGGTGTTGGATGAAGCCGACCGTATGCTCGATATGGGCTTTGCAGAGGTCATTAAAGACGTGATTTCTTATGCACCTAGCCATAAGCAAACCTTGCTATTTTCAGCGACTTATTCTGATCCTATTCGGGAAATGAGCCAGGCGTTTCAATACCAACCGGTTTCCGTGAGTATCGAAAGCCATCATCATGACAGCGCGATTGAGCAACGCTTTTATCAGATAGACAAAGCCAACCGGATAAATGCCTTAGGCTATCTGCTGGCCTATCACCGGCCTGAATCGACTGTGGTTTTTTGCAATACCAAAAGGGTTTGCCAGGATGTCGCGGGTGTCCTCGAAAACAGCGGCTTTTCCGTTCAGGCGTTACATGGTGATTTGGAACAAAAGCATCGTGACCAAGTGTTAGTCCGTTTTGCCAACAAAAGCTGTTCCATTTTGGTCGCTACGGATGTTGCCGCGCGGGGGCTCGATATTAAAGGCTTGCAGGCCGTCATCAATTATGAACTGCCTTGGGACGAGGAAATTTATGTGCATCGGATTGGCCGTACCGGACGCGCCGGAAAACAAGGTCTTGCGCTGAGTTTATGCATCGGGCAGGAAATGGGCCGTGTCAAGGCCATTGAAGAATACCAAAACAGTTCCGCCCGGTGGGACGAAGTCGCACCTTTTCAGATGGGTCACGCGCACCGGTTTGAGCCGCCGATGGTGACTTTATGGATAGATGGCGGGCGCAAAAATAAAGTGCGTCCTGGTGATATTTTAGGGGCTTTAACAGGAGCTACGGGCATTGCCGCCAGCGAAGTCGGAAAAATTGATATTTTTGATGCCCATGCCTATGTCGCTATCAAGCGCGACAGTGTTGATGACGCCTTAGTCTGCCTACGAAACGGCAAAATCAAGGGGCGCAACTTTAATGTACGCAAATCTCAATGGGGATAATATTGGGTCGCATCATTGCATCGTTCCCGCGCTCCGGCGTGGGAATTCATCCGGCAACGCTCCCGCGTTGCGTGACGCTAGAGCGTCACGGGCGGCATTCCCACGCCGGAGCGTGGGAACGATACACTCACATAGTTAAGCCGGAGTGCAATGGCTTTAGCCATTGCTGTCAACATCGGTTAGTGAGGTAACGGAGTACAAACCTAGGTTTGTACTCCACTCATAGTTAAGCCGGAGTGCAATGGCTTTAGCCATTGCTGTCAGCGACTGGCGGTAGGCATGACAATGGCTAAAGCCGTTGTACTCCTGCCTTTAATTCCTTAACTGTGGGCAGTGATTCATGGCACTGGATGCTTAACAGCCATGCCGGAATGATGGCGTAGTTGTCATAATGAGAATTGCTGTAGGGCTGGGCTAATTACGTTTTACCCATTAAATTCGGTTACAATGACCGTCTTTATTTTTTGACATGAAGGTTTACTTTTGGCTAAAAGAATTATCCGAATTGCCACACGCAAAAGCCCGTTGGCGTTATGGCAGGCAGAACATGTCGCAGCGCGTTTAGTTGCTGCATTTCCTGATGTAAAGACCGAGCTGGTCAAAATGGTGACACGGGGCGATAAAATCCTTGATGCGCCGTTGGCGAAAATCGGTGGCAAGGGCTTGTTTGTTAAAGAGCTGGAGCAGGGCATGTTGGATGGCGTCGCTGATATTGCCGTGCATTCAATGAAAGATGTGCCGGTGGATTTTCCAGAGGGCTTGCATTTGGCGGCCGTGTTGCCGCGCGAAGACCCTACCGATGCTTTCGTATCCAATAGCTACACCTCTATTGATGATTTGCCTGCCAATGCCAGAATCGGCACTTCCAGTTTGCGTAGGCAATGCCAGATCAAGGAAAGGTTTCCTAATGCTGAAATTTTGTCATTAAGGGGCAATGTCAATACCCGGCTAGCCAAACTGGATGCAGGGGATTATGACGCGATTATTCTGGCCTCAGCGGGGTTAAAGCGGTTGGGCATGGCGGCGCGTATCACCCAATGTCTGGATATGACCGTTAGTCTTCCGGCGATAGGGCAGGGGGCTATAGGTATCGAATGCCGCCGTGACGACACGGAAATTAATGCGATTTTAACTGTCTTGCATGATAGCGGAACCGGTTTGTGTGTGGCTGCCGAACGGGCGATGAATGCCCGTTTAAATGGGGGCTGCCAAGTGCCCATCGCCGGTTATGCGCTCAGACAGGGCGGGCAATTATATATGCGCGGATTGGTTGGCAATCCTGACGGCAGTGTCTTGTATCGCAGCGAACGCTCGGGTGGTTTAGATCAGCCAGAGCTTATCGGTCGTCTGATAGCTGAAGATTTATTGGCTCAGGGTGCAGATAAAATTTTACAGGCGCTGTTTGCCTGATGGCGGTTTTGAACGGGATACATGTCCTGGTGACGCGCCCTGCACACCAGGGCGAAAATTTAAGCCGGTTGATTTTACAGCAGGGCGGCATTGCCATTCGCTTGCCAACCCTGGAGATCAGACCGGTTGACGATGCCGAAAAAATAAAAGCTAAACTGGCCGTCATGGACACATTTCAATGGCTTGTTTTTGTCAGTGCCAATGCAGTAACTATGCACAATTACTATTTAGATGGTGGTAGAATGCCGCACCCGTATGGCATACGGTTCGCTGCGATAGGCGCTGCAACCGCACAGGCTATGGCGTTGGCGGGTTTGCCGGTCGATTTGGTGCCTGAACAGGGCTATAGCAGCGAAGACTTGCTGGCCATGGGGCAACTACAGGAAATTGAGGGGCAGTCTTTCCTGATCGTGCGTGGCGAAGGTGGGCGCGAAGCATTGGCGACGATATTGCGGAACAGGGGCGCAACCGTCGATTATTTGGATGTCTATAAAAGAGCCATTCCCGCAGTGGATATTTTAGAGGTGCTTTCATTGCTGGCACAAGGCAGGCTGGATGCCGTCACGATCACTAGCGGTGAAGCCTTACAGAATTTATTGATGATGCTAGGCGAACGTTATCATCAGCCACTATTTGCCATAAAATTAATTGTGGTAAGCGATAGGATCAGGCAAATGGCTGCGGAGTTGGGATTTAAACAAATTGTTGTGGCGGCGGGTCCATCCGATGCAGCAATTCTTGAGGCAGTAACAAAGTGTTTAACGGGGGAATAGCGTGGCAGAATTGAGTGAACAACAAAAACAAGAAATGGGCGAAACTGGAAAAGCCCATCGGTCACGTAGCGGATTCTGGTTTGGCATTATTATTTTGCTCATTATTGTTGGGCTAGCGGGTGGCGGGTTTTATCTTTTTATGCAGTTGCGGGATCGTCAGGAAGGTTTGGGCGGTGAAGTTAAAGGTCAGATGTCAGAACAGATAGCCGATTACCAAGATCAGCTCGTCGCTATTCAAAACCAGTTGGCCGCGTTAGAGGCTAATATTGGCAGTAAAGATACCCATTTCACAAAAACCCTCGCCGATTTTTCGCAGTTACATAATCAAAAGCTTGACAGCACTCGCCAAGAGCTGAACGAAGCCGTCCAACGCATACAACGTCAATTGGGCAAAACCCGGGGCGACTGGTTAGTTGCTGATGCGGAATATTTGTTAAGCGTCGCCAATGAAAGGCTGCATTTAATAGGTGATGTCAACACTACGCGTGAAGCATTGGAAGCGGCTGACCAACGTTTGCATGAAAGCGGTGATGCCGGTGTATTTAAAGTGCGTGAACAGATTGCCAAGGACATCGCCGTTATCCGCAATATCCAAGTGCCCGATATTGTCGGTATGTATGCTTCGTTGCAATCCATGGAAGCCCAGGTTGATAAGCTAACGCTGTTTTTGCCGTATTCGGGCAAAGGACTGGCGCCGACTGTTGAAATACACGACCACGCAGATAAAACCGAGGAAGAACATGATCTGCTGGATTCGGCAATAACCCATCTGGAAGGCTTTGTGACGATCAGGCACGCCGATCAGCCGGTCACCGCGATTTTAACACCCGAACAAGCAGAGTTTATTCGCGAGCAATTAAGAGTGAAGCTGGAAATCATCAAAATCGCTGTGGTTGAACATAATGAAGCGATTTATGGGTCAAGTTTGACCGATGCTAAAAACTGGATCGGGCAACATTTTACTAAAAACGACGGGAGCCGGGCGATGACAGCTGAACTGGACCGCCTGGCTGCGATTAAGCTTCGTGGTCAATATCCTGATATTAGCCAGTCGATAAAAATGCTCAGGGACATTGCCAAGTTGCGGTTGGAAGCGGATAAATCCATGTCGATAGAGCAGCCGCAAGCCTCAGAGACCCTGCGGCTTGCTGATCAACCTAAACCCTCTGTAAAAATTGGACCTGCAGCCCAGTCTGAAGCAGCGCCTCCTATTCTGGAAGCGCAGCCATCTGTAGTGAAACAACCCGAGCATCAGTGATGAAAACAGTACTTTATTTTCTAGGATCTCTGGTCTTTGCAGTTGCGGCCGCTTTTTTAGTCAATAACTGGCTACAGGGATTTGGTACGCCAGGTTATGTGCTGATTGGCATAGGGCATTGGTCTTTGGAAACAACGCTGGCGGTCTTTTCAGTCACGCTGATTATCGCTTTTTTCTTCCTGTATTTCTTTTTCAGGACATTGGGCTATCTGGCCCGATTACCGGCCCAGCTTAAGCGTAGAGGCCATGCGGTAAAATTTAACCGTTCGCAGGAAGCGCTGATTGCAGGTTTGGTGGACTCTGCCGAGGGGAATTGGGAAAAAGCGGAGCATGTATTAATCAAACATGCCTCTCACAGCGGTGCGCCATTACTCCATTATTTGACCGCAGCCAAAGCCGCGCAGTCGCGCGGCGCTTTTGATAAACGGGATGAATATCTGAAAAAAGCCGCAGTCCAGTCGCCCGATTCAGGTGTGGCGATAGGGCTTACCCAGGCAGAATTGCATTTGTCGGGCAATGAGTTTGAGCAAGCGTTGGAAACGCTGACAAAACTGCATTCAATCGAGCCGACCCATGCCAGCGTCTTGAAATTAATGCACCAGGCCTATCAGCGTGCTGGTGACTGGGAAGGCCTGCGTAAACTGTTGCCGTCATTGCATACGAATAAGGTGTTGATGGAAGCAGAGATAAAATTGCTGGAAACCGAAGCCTTCAGCAAGTTATTGAAGCAATCGGCAGAGACCGGCGATATTGCTGCGATACAAGCAAAATGGGCGGAAATCCCTAATTACATTAGAAAAATATCCGGTGTTTCAGCCATTTATTTTGCCGCGATGATCAATGCTGGCGCAGGCGCTCTGGTTGAAGATGAATTGGCTGTCGCGTTATCGGTAAACTGGGACACGACCCTGCTGGTGCTGTTTGGCAGCATACCCTCCAATGACGTGTCCAGGCAGTTGGCAATGGCCGAGCGCTGGCTATCATTGCATGAAAATGATGCGGTGCTGCTGGCAATTTTGGGCAAGTTGAGCATCCAATGTCTTAATAATGAAAAAGCACAAGGCTATTTGACAAAAAGCATTGCTGTGGAGCCTACGGTTCAGGCCTATCAATTGCTCGGTGATCTGCTGTTTGATCAGGATGATAAAGACCGCGCAATCCAATGCTATAAAAATGGCCTGGAGCTTGCCTCCAGTGAAATTGTCAGCCGGATAGATGCGGTGTTCTGAGTAAGCTTTAATCCCTAGCACTAGGATACGGTAAGTGCATGATACCCGCCCGTTATTAGCCAACAGCGACTTTCCGGCTATTTTTCGAAAGCCGCTGGAAAACCTGCAAATCAACCTGGGCTATTTATGTAATCAGAGTTGTGTGCATTGCCATGTCAACGCAGGGCCAAAACGCACCGAGTTGATGGGTCTGGAAACCTTGGGGCAGGTGTTGGAGCTTGCCCTTGCAGCTAACATCCATACCCTGGATTTAACCGGCGGCGCCCCGGAAATGCACCCGCATTTCCGCTATCTGGTGACAGCGGCGCGTAGCAAACAAATCAACGTGATCGACCGTTGCAATTTGACCATTCTGGAAGATCAGCGTTATGTTGGGTTGGCAGAATTTTTGGCTGGACAACAGGTAGAAATCACCGCATCACTCCCCTGCTATTTACAAGAAAATGTCGACAAGCAGCGCGGCAAAGGCGTTTTTAAAGACAGCTTGGCAGCATTGCAACACCTGAACAGTTTAGGCTATGGTCAGCAGGACAATGCCTTGCAACTTAATCTGGTTTACAACCCGCAAGATGCCGTGTTGCCGCCCGACCAACAAGGCCTGGAACGTGCCTACAAACACCATTTGCTAGCCAATTACGGCATTGTTTTTAACCGGCTATTTGTCATCACCAATATGCCGATCCAGCGTTTTGGCAGTACGCTGGTCAGCCAAGGGCGGTTTGATGCCTATCTCAACTTACTGCACAACAATTTTAACGCCAATAATCTTAGCAATCTGATGTGTCTTAATACCCTTAGCATCGATTGGCAGGGCTATGTTTATGATTGCGATTTCAACCAGATGCTGGCAATGCCACTGGGGGCGGGCTCAAAACAGCCTTTGCATATCAGCGGCTTAGTGTTGGAAACCTTAAACGGCGCCGCCATCGCGACCGCTGCGCATTGCTACGGCTGCACAGCCGGGCAGGGCAGCAGTTGTGGTGGCGCGTTAGAGAACAATCAGCCATGAAACTGCACTTACAGCGGTTTCATTCGTCGTTAA
>JAUYEP010000153.1 GCA_030689765.1 Methylovulum sp. | reverse complement strand
AGTATTCGTGAATATACATTATTCACCACGAAGATCACGAAGGACACGAAGAAAATAATCAGTTATATCAATATATTAAAACTTCGTGCTCTTCGTGTCCTTCGTGGTTATCAGCTTTATATTGAATACTTTCACAGTCTCCGCAGCTTGGGAACGAGCGTCAATGTAATATTTTGAATATTAATGCTTTTTCCTTAACTGTGGGCAGTGACGCGGAGCGTGGGAACGATAGGCTAACTTCGGGAAGTTATTTTTTACTATATCCTTAATAGGAATTTTTCATCGCTGTTTTACACCATTTTCCCCGCTGTTTTAATGGCTTATTCCGTAACTGTGAATTACCCGCCTCCCGTATCATTTCCGTCCAGCATAGCCTGCTGTCCCGATCAACCTTTGCCTGATCAAGCAAGCCAATAACGTTCATTGTCGGGACACACGGCTAGGCTCCATTGAAAATAAGGCTACCCACTCGGGACACGAGCAAGGCTTAACCGTTCGCCCTGAGCTTGTCGAAGGGTGAGCGGTTAAGCCGTTCATGGTTCGACAAGCCCACCACGAACGGCTTAACCTGTCCTAATCTTATGAGTAGCCGAAAATAACACCAATAACATTCTGGAGGAATCATGCGGATTTTGAAAATGGCCGGTTATGCAGGACGCACTGCATTGGCGGCGGGCATACTCTTGGCGTTGGCGCAACCCGCGCAGGCCAATAAGGAGCTGGAAAAATTATCACGCCAAAACACCAACTGGGCGATGCAGACCAAAGATTACAGTGCGACGCATTTTAGCGAGCTGTATGACATCAACATCACTAACGTCAAAAACCTGAAAGTGGCGTGGTCGTTTTCAACGGGCGTATTGAACGGTCACGAAGGCGGGCCGTTGGTGGTCAATGGCATTATGTATGTCCATACGCCGTATCCCAACAATATTTTTGCGATAGACCTGAACGAGCCGGACAAAATCCTGTGGGAATATAAACCCAAACAAAACCCGGCGGCACGTGCCGTGGCTTGTTGCGACGTGGTGAACCGGGGCTTGGCCTATGCGCCGGGAGGCAACGGCTATCCGGCGACGATTTTTCAAAACCAACTGGACGGCCATATTGTCGCGTTGAACGCCAAAACAGGCGAATTGTTGTGGAAAATGGAAAACTCCGATATTGCGATGGGTTCTACGCTGACCATTGCGCCGTTTGTCGTCAAGGATAAAGTCATTGTCGGCAGTTCCGGCGCGGAATTGGGGGTGCGCGGTTACGCCACCGCTTACAGCATCAAGGACGGCAAGCAACAATGGCGTGTCTATGCCACCGGCCCTGATGAAGACATCAAACTGGCGAAAGATTTCAATAAGGCCAACCCGCATTACGGGCAGTTTGGCTTAGGCCTTAAAACCTGGGAAGGCGATGCGTGGAAAATCGGCGGCGGCACGAATTGGGGCTGGTATGCCTTCGATCCTGAGCTGGACATGCTTTATTACGGTTCCGGCAACCCGGCGCCGTGGAACGAAACCATGCGTCCCGGCGACAACAAATGGACGATGACGATCTGGGGCCGTGATGTCAACACCGGCGAGGCGAAATTTGGCTACCAAAAAACCCCGCATGACGAATGGGATTATGCGGGTGTCAACTACATGGGCTTATCCGAGCAAATCGTCGATGGCAAGAAAACCAAATTGTTGACACATCCTGACCGTAACGGCCTGGTGTATACGCTAAACCGCGAAAACGGCGATCTGGTCAATGCGTTCAAGATTGACGACACCGTCAACTGGGTGAAAAAAGTCGACCTGAAAACCGGTTTGCCGGTTCGCGATCCTGAATATTCGACGCACATGGATCACGAAGCCAAAGGCATCTGCCCGTCGGCAATGGGTTATCACAACCAGGGCATCGAATCCTACGACCCGGCGAAAAAACTGTTCTTCATGGGCATCAACCATATTTGCATGGACTGGGAACCGTTCATGTTGCCGTACCGCGCAGGCCAGTTCTTCGTCGGCGCGACCTTGAACATGTACCCTGGGCCTAAAGGCACCTTGGGTCAAGTCAAGGCGATGAACGCGGTCACCGGCGAGTTTGAATGGGAAGTGAAGGAAAAATTCGCCGTTTGGGGCGGTACGACTGCGACGGCGGGCGACTTGGTGTTCTATGGCACGTTGGATGGTTATATCAAAGCCTTGAACTCGAAAACCGGCGAAGAGCTGTGGAAATTCAAATTGCCGTCCGGCGTTATCGGGCATCCGATCACTTATTTGCATAACGGCAAGCAATATGTGGCGATTTACTACGGCGTCGGCGGCTGGCCCGGCGTGGGTTTGGTGTTTGACCTGAAAGATCCGACCGCTGGTCTGGGTGCGGTGGGTGCGTTCAAGGAATTGGCGCATTACACGCAAATGGGCGGCGGCGTGATGGTGTTTTCGCTGTAACTATTCGTAAGAGAACCTCGTTTCCACACGCCGTGCACCATCAGGGGCATTAATGGGAATGTAGATGTAGGCCGGAATAAGACTGTCCGCGCCTTAGCGCAGGACAGGCGTTTCCGGCAACAAAAGCCGTGAAACGCCGGAAACACGCAGCCTTGCTAACGCTGGCTGCGCTTATTCCGGCCTACATGTGCTCGCTGTCCCCAAGGTTTTACGCTCGTTCCCAAGCTCCAGCTTGGGAATGCGGTAGCCGAAGCTCTAGCTTCGCATGGTAGGAAGCTAGAGCTTGGGGAACGAGCCAACGCTTCGGCGTTGCGTGACGCTGGAGCGTCACGGGCGGCATTCCCACGCCGGAGCGTGGGAACGATAAAACGCAGGACAAAATCGAGAAAAAACATGCTACTAAAAAGAAAATTATTAACCACGCTCTGTTGCTTAGGCTTGGTTGTGTCAGCGGCGAACGCCAAAAACAGTGCTCTAAAAGTTTGTGCGGCGGAAGATGAAATGCCGTATTCCAACAATAAAGGCGAAGGTTTTGAAAACAAGCTCGCGCAATTGCTGGGTGACGGGCTGCACAAAAAAATCAGCTTTGTGTACTGGGCCGACCCGCGCTATTACCTGCGCGACACCTTGGACAAAGGCCTGTGCGATGTTGTGATAGGCGTCGATACGGGCGATCCGCGCGTGTCCACCAGTTTGCCGTATTACCGTTCCGCCTATGTGTTCGTCACACGGCAAAACGACAGGCTGGCGATAAACAACTGGGATAGCGCAGCCTTACGCACCGTGCAACGCATTGCCTTTGTGCCGGGATCGCCCGCCGAAGTGATGCTGCGTGCTATCGGACGCTATAACGACCTGTTCAATTATTCGCAGGAACTGGTCGGCTATAAATCCAAACGCAACCAATATGTCAAATACGACACGGCGAAGCTGGTCGGCGAAGTGTCGTCCGGTCATGCCGAAGTCGCCGCCTTGTGGGGGCCGTCCGCTGGACGTTATGTCGTAGCCTCGGCAACGCCGTTGACGATGACGGTGATTCCCGATACCAACAGCCGCGCCGATGGCGCGAAAGTGGGGCATCACTACAGCACGTCGATGGCGGTGCGTAAGGGCAATGAAGCCCTGCTGGCGCAATTGAACCAAGCCATTAAAGCTAAACAACCTGAGATCAGGCACATTCTTGAAGCGGAAGGCATACCTTTGCTGGATGTGGAAAATGTGGCTTTCGCCGAAACCCATTAGGAAAAAAACAGCGCATGAAATTATCGAAACTAACCCTGGTGGCACTGATTTTCTCAGCCAGCGTACACGCAGACATCACGCTGCATCATGCCATTACCGGCGAAACCTTGGATATGAGTTTTGCCAAAAAAGGCGGCAACACCGATGCTTTTAAGCAGTTTATGCAGGACGGCAAAAATCCGTACAACGGCAACAAAGAGGCCGTGGAAAAAGGCAAAAGCCTGTACATGACCGGCTGTTCCGGCTGCCACGGTCATGAAGCCGAAGGCAAGCTAGGCCCAGGCCTTGCCGACGATTACTGGACGTACCCGCGCAACGCCACCGACCAAGGCCTGTTTGAACTCTTGTTCGGCGGGGCCAACGGCATGATGGGGCCGCAATATGTCAATTTTAACACCGATGATATGTTGCAGATCATGGCTTTCATCCGTGACATCTACACAGGCGATCCGAAAAAAGCTAAATGGTTAACTAAATAATGAGGATAAAACCTATGAAAAAACTACGTTCACTTAGTATGGCGGCATTAGTCGCCAGTGTGTCATTTTCAGCATGGGCTTACGATGGTACTAATTGCAAAGAACCCGGCGTGTGTTGGGAGCCAAAACCCGGCTATCCCGACAAAGTCGCCGGCAGCAAATACGACCCCAAGCACGATGTCAACGAACTGAATAAACAAGCCCAATCGATTAAGGAAATGGAAGCGCGTAACGAGAAACGCCGCCTGAATTTCGTTAAAACGGGGAAGTTTGTTTATGACGTGGAAGACATCGCCAATTGAGGTTGGCGGTTACGCTAGTTCCCAAGCTTTTTATCGTTCCCACGCTCTCCGGCGTTTATCGTTCCCACGCTCCGGCGTGGGAATGCAGTTCGCAACGCTCCAGCGTTGCGTAGCAAAAGTTAAGGTGTAAGACCGTGTTATGTTTCGTGACGCTGGAGCGTCACTGGCTGCATTCCCACGCCGG
>JAUYEP010000152.1 GCA_030689765.1 Methylovulum sp. | reverse complement strand
GGTATTCGTGGCATTACGCATCAACACTGAAACGCGGAATCACCTCTCCAATTAGCTGTAGCTAAATCGGATTTGCCATCACCATTAAAATCACCGACGCTAACCGAGCGAGGACCCTCACCTGTAGCATAATCCAGTTTTTCATCAAAGCCGGTATTGGTGGCATTACGCAACAATACGGAAACGGTGTTGCTGCCAGAGTTCGCTACGGCTAAATCGGCTTTGCCATCGTTATTAAAATCACTGATGCTAACTGAAATAGGAGTTCTACCTGCGGCATAATCCACTCTATCAGCAAACGTAGTGGCATTACTCACCAATGAATACCCCGTACTTTCGGTTAAATTCAAAGCCACCGTTTCATCAGGATCAGCCCCCTTATCGGCAAGCGCGGCAAGCTTTAACGTGGCAGAGGTGGCACCCGCCGCAATCGTGAACGCATTAGCGCTGACCGTGCTGATATTGTCCCCCGCCAATAGCGTGAAATCCTCGCCCAATGCCGCGCTACTGCCGGAAACGTTGTAGGACACGCTTAAACCACCCGCCGGCGCCGGGCTGTCCAAGGTGATAGTAAACTCGCCATAAGCCCCGCCTTCAACGGGATTAACACTTGCAGTCAAACCTAGTTTTGGAATAGCCATATCGTTCTCTTGGTTAGTTGCGATTGAAAAAATGGGGACAAATAGGGGAAAAACCGCGTTTTCGCAGATTGCCCCTATGTTACAGCGGTTTCAATGTCGGTTAGGAACGGGTACGACACACTCGGCAACATGAGGACTGGCAGTCATGGCATCCTAACTTGACCTGAAAACGCTGTAATTGGTAGTTATTCAGTCCCCCTCTTTGAAAAAGAGGGGTTAGGGGAGATTTTTTAAATAAATCCCCCTCGGCCCCCTCGCTTTGCTCTCCCCCTTTTTCAAAGGGGGATGTGAATAATTACGTTAATCGAAGGGTAACACTCAATTGGATTCAGCCAGTTGCTGCTTTAGCCATTGGGTAAAATCGTTAATTTCCACCCAGTCAAAGAGGGCTTCGATAAGGTCTTCCAGCTTTTCAGCCGGAAAGGCTTGTAATTGCCCTAGCGATTGTTCAAGTTCTGGCTGGATGCCGAATTTTCGTCTTAATAAGCGTGAGGCTAAAGCGATGCATTCTTCTTGTCTGCCTTCCAGTTTGCCTTCCAGCTTGCCTTCCAGTTTGCCTTCCAGTTTGCCTTCCAACTTGCCTTCTTGTCTGAGTATTTGTGCCAGTCCCATTGTTTCATCCTCTTCGTTTAGATAATGTGTACGGTATTCGATGATTTCCTGCTCGCTAAGGTCAGCATAATAATCGATAAAGTCGATATATTTGCTTTGTTTGTTCAGATCCGGCTCTAACTGTACCAAACCAAGATGCGCGGCCGAGTATATTTGCAGCCGTTGTTGTTTCGGGTACTGCATATTGGGCAGGTTTAGCCTGGCGATAATGTTGCCGCTGTCTTGGTGGTCAGCCGCGGAGTGCTGTTTTAGGTCACAGACAATATAGCAAAAATTCAAATAATGTTGGCGATCGCCGCCCAAGCACAGGCTATCTTGGCGGATGCCTGAATTTAAAAAAATGACCACGGGTATCACGCGCTCGGTTTTCATTAAGTCGGCCATATCCAGGCAATAATGCGCCAGGCGATGAATGGAAAACCGGTTGCTTTGCGTTTCTTCTTCGATGACAAAAAGGATGGCTTCACGTCTGCCATCAGGCCATTCGACCAATAGCGGGGTATCCAGCTCCCGAAAACGCTCCCCCAGGCGTTGTTTTAGTTGCTCTTGGCGTATCGGGATAATCCGTGCCTGCGTCAAGTCTTCGTCAACCTCTTCTTTAGCAAAAAAAGTCAAGGCTTCGCGGGGATAATCTATGATCAGGTTTTTAAAGTTTTGATCGTGCATTGTGTTTTATTGTAACCAATTGATTTTAAATTAACTAATAGGGCTGTAGAAGGATTCGCCGATAGGCAAGCCACCATTTCTTGGTGTACCGATTACAGATTTACTACGGTAATATTTCGGCGTCTAGTTTTTTGATGGTGTGGCGTGGTTAAGGCGTTGCAATGCAAAGACGTTGCAGTGCAACGTCTCTACGGTTCGTATTGTCTTGAATGGGTTATGCCAGATATGTCAAGTGACTTTTTTGCTTAGAAAAATATTTTCGTCACTGTGTTTATCCGTTGTTTCGCTTTATGGAGGGCATGGAGTGAAAAATCAGGTGATAACTTACCGTTTTTTAGTTTGGCATAGGCGGGTATGGTATTGATGAACGGCAGCGCCTTGTTCCTTTCGGAACCTATGTAACTGTGCAGTTTGGCCATAATGACAATATCGATTAGATTGACTGAGTATTCGTCGCTTTCGTAAAACCAGTTTTCGGCGTGCATCGGGATACTTGCCAGTTCTTCTGAAAACCCCAGTTTTTGAAGCACCAATGTACCTACTGATGGGCCCAGTAAGGTTATTGCAGATTGCAATTTTTCCAGGGCGGTTAATTCATCAGGGTATTCTTCTGCAAAATGCAAAATGGGGATAACGCCTATGTTACAGATCAATCCCGCCAATAAAGCGTCTTCTGGATTGACGGCGCTGCATTCTTCGGCAAGCACATAGCTAAGGCTTGAGATATACAGGCTGTCTTTCCACAATGTTTGCATTATTTTCATCAGCCTTGGGTTCTTGCAATGAAACATTTGCTTCATGCCCATACTCGTGACCAGATTGCGGGTGATGTCCAGCCCTAGCCGGGTAACGGCGCCATGGCAGTTGGTGATGTCTGATTCTGTGACGTACAAAGCGCTGTTCGCAATCTGGATCAGCCGGGTTACGATGGGCGCATCTATCTGAATAATATTAACAACTTCTTTAATGCCTATGTCGTTCAGCATCGCTTTTTTTAATTTAATGGCGACATGGGGCAACGAGGGTAGGCGAAGTTTGTTCTCCCGGAAGGCTTTAGAAAAAGCGCTGAAAAAAGGGTCATCGGCGAGAGGGTCAGGAAGTTCAAGCTCAAGCGATTTAAGCGAACTGACTTGTTTGCGGCTATTTTTTGTCCACATTTGGATGATATCGCCGGAAATGGCAAGAATGGTCACGTCAGTTATAGCGGTGGCTGTTGCGCCAAAAGTCTTGCCGCTGCTCAAGGGCAGGTTAGCCATCGGTGAATCATCGGCGAGGCTATAGCTTTTGTCACCATCCGGTTGAAGCGCAATGCGGCCTTGCAGTAAATAATAAACAGAATCCCTGGGTTGCCCTAATCTGAATACGACCGAACCGGGTGTGAAAGTTAAGGTTTGTTGGTTTAGATTTCCAAAGGAAATGTCATCAAGGCCCCGGATCGGCACAAATTTTTTTAATAATGACAACGGTATTTTTTGGGTGTTGATGGCAACAGGTTCCGTACACAGGTAAGGGTTATTGACACTAACCGGTTTTACATCGCTGGTCTTTTTCGATGTTCGTGGCGGTGTCAGGTATCGGGAAAACAATTTAGTAAACCAGTTCATTTAATGATGCCTACGGCAAACGGATGGAAGAGGGGGGTGCTTAACTTCAGAATTGGGGGAATCATACGCAAGGGCTTTGGACTGGACGCTATGCTGGTTTTGCTACAGGCGTAAGAGGTTACGGGAATGGCGATGTTTTCAAAAACGGGGCCATAGGACATAACGCCATAGTGGCTTAATCGCCGCCACAACCGCCGCCACATCCGCTGTCAGCACCACTATCACCGTCCCCGCCTCCGCCACATCCCCCACCGCAACCAATATTGCTGGCGCAGTACCCGTTGTCTCCGGGGCGGCAATGCAAGCTGTAAAAAAAGCCGCCTGCAACGGCAAGCTGCGCATCTATCGAAAACAATAACGGTAATCTGGACGGGGTTTGGAGGCTAATGTTTTCTTTAATGCAAGCTAAACGCCATGTCCGTTTTATACCCTCTTGGGCCAGGGTTGGCGTAGCCATTGCCTCGGCAGGTGTGTGATGCAAAAACCGCCCATACGCTTTCTGGCAAAACCGCTGATAGGTTCGGGTGAACAAAATAAATTCATGCCACGCATCATCCACTACTTGCGAAGGCATGGAAACCATTCTGCGTTTAGCCCGGTTGCAGATATGAAAATAATCCCGCAAGGCTTGAAATACTTGATCAAGCTGCGCATCGGTAAGCGTAGGATGTTTGTTTTTAAGTTTTTTCTTAATCGCGGGATGAAAACGATAACGCTGGATATAGGCCAATTGCGATGCTTGCCTTGCAATGGCAAAAACCGCATACAAAGTTGTGAAGATGGCTAGAATTAGCAATAAATCATGCACTTGAATACCTTTTTTGGTGTAGCCTAGCGTGTATTGGATTAAAGTCAATGTCAATGTCAATACTAAAAATCCAAATGTATTCACATTCCAACCAATGATTGTCCCAGGAAACTAAACGTTTCTACTATGCAAAACTGGGGGCGCAGCAATGTTCCCTCAGTTTTGCAACGGATACTCAATGAAAAAACCACTCGTGCCATTTATTTACCACAAAGGACGCGAGGGGCATAAATAAAAAATGTCAAAAGCTCTTGAGCGGCTGCTTAAATACCTAGCGGTTATTTGAAACCGCATTTTTTAGAGCTTCCCACTGTTTTTTGAAACCTTTTTTGTCGATCAGGTAGTACAAAAATATCAGCAAAAATGGCCATAACAAGAAAACCAGTAATTTAAACACCGTTCCCATATCCATCGTCGTCCACCTTAAGCATTACGCCTTGTTGATTAATTTCAGCCCTGGCGGTAACGCCTCGCCGAAAAGTTGTTTTTCTTCTTTTTCATCCAGCTCTTTTACTTGCGCCACCAACGCCAACCATGATGATGGCGCTTTACTCACCTTAAGTTTGCTGATGATTTTTTCACGCATATTCTCATTAATATCGCGGGTCCGGTCGCCACTCATCCTGGCAAGCAAGGTTGCTGCAAAGCCGATATGAGGGGATTTTTTCCAATCTTCGGATAGCATGGGCGTCAACCAGTCACTCACGATGTCCGCAGGGATGACATTATGGCTGCTGCCATGAAAAGGGACGCGTGCGCCGATGCGTCCTATCGCCCACCAGGTTTGGTCGGGTTCGCTTGCCTTTTGCAAACGTTTTAACAACCAGACGCCCAGCTGTATTTTTTTTGCGGCTGGCAAACGTTCCAATACTGCGCAAAGCCGCACAATTTCTTCGTAGCCACGGTTTTTGATGTGTTTGGCAACACTCGGTTGCCGTGCCGCAGACGGATCAATATATTTGGAAATATCGGCAAAAATGCGTTCTTGCGCCCCTGCATCGAGACCACCGGCAATGCGTCGCCACAGTGTCCACCACTCTGTCCAGTTCTGGGTTTCATTGACAAACTGGATGCCGTGCGGATAATTTTTCCACAGTTGTCCAACACGCCAGTCATCAAGAGGGTAACCAAATCCAGGACGCAAACAAAAACCTGTCAGGCTCAACCAGACCCTTTCATGGTGTACTGAACGCCGTTGATATTTAGCCCCTTCCAGCAATAGCGGAAACATTGCCCTTAACAGTGGCATGTCCCATTCAGCACGGGGATTGCCACTAATTTTTTCAAGATCGGCGCGTAGGCTTTTAACTGCATTCGGGTCTGCCTGTCTGGATTTTGCACCGAAAACAGTCTGTATTTTTTCTTCAATGAGTGACATTTTTAAAGTAGGCAACGCAGTATCGGTTGGTATTCCGGCGCGGCCTTTTTTTCTGATTTGAAACTCAACATCCCAGCGCTGCCGGTTATTTTCAACAGCAACACATTGAATCTTCAGCGTTCCGAGTTCTGTTTGGGTCACCGCCAACTGCACAATCACTTCAGTATTGGTTTGATGGTTATTATCTTGCTGTTCGAACGCAACAGCCAAGGGTGGCAGGGAATGAAATTGATCATCAATTTGTGCAATATCACCAGGATTGAACTCGCTATCCCCAGTTATTGAGGCCAGATGGAAACGCACCGGGCTTCCTAAACGCAGGATAAATTGCCGGTCTTTTAAAATAACTTCGTCACCTTCCTCGCTGCCTCTGGGTAAAATACAAATGCCTTGCTGGGATGAATTTTCAGCATCCGTATCAACCAACAGAAAGTAACTTCGTGGCGCACCACCGCCAATTTTGAGTTTCTGTCCGCGCCGCGCCAGCGCATAGCTCACTGCGCCGAAGGCTACCGCCAATTCAGGATGCTTGTTTTCAAGCAATACCGGAGCTTCCCCCCGCCAAAGGGTTATCAAATCCAGTATCCGTTGCGTAATCGGCTGGCTGCGGAATACGCCGCCATTGAGTAACAGCGCATTGGGCACATAACCTTCCCCTGAGAGCGCTTCTTGCGACACTGTTTTATATTGCTTTAAAAACGCGGCAATATGTTTGCTGACGGCAGGTTCTGACGTATAAGGCAGGCCGAATTCAACAATCCCGCTACGCTTTCTGTCAGGCAATTCATCCAGACCTGACAAAGGAAAGAAGCCATCCAACGCGATGCGCCGCACTTCTTCACCGCTTAATTCAACCGAGCGCGAGCTGCCTATCAATTTAGAACCGCCACCCAATAAGGTGACGCTGAGGTGTTCGGGCGCATCATCTGCCAGCAAGCGCTCTTTGGCGATCCGGCATTGTTCAATCAGTTGTGATAATTCGGCGGCAGACAAACGTTTTTCATTAGCCGTCAAACGGCTTTCAGCGAGATGCGCCAATGCCAAATCAATATTATCGCCGCCCAGCATCAGATGGTCGCCCACGCCGATACGGGTTAACTTGGGTTCCCGCCCGTTATGTTCGGCTTTAATCAGCGTCAAGTCGGTAGTCCCGCCCCCGACATCACAAACCAGCAATAAATGTACATCCGCCAAAGCGTGTTGAAGATTGCCTGCATTGCGCCGCAACCAGTCGTAACAAACCGCCTGCGGTTCTTCGAGCAAACGCACCTGATGTAGCCCTGCGATTTTCGCCGCTTCCAGGGTTAGCGATCTGGCGGCCTCATCAAATGACGCTGGCACGGTGATGACCAGCTCCTGTTGTTCCAGAGGCGCATCGGGATATTTATGGCGCCAGACGGTGCGGATATGTGCCAGGTAACTGGCACTGGCATCAATAGGCGAAACTTTGTTGGTATCGTCGCTACTGCCCCAAGGCAAAATGTCCGCATTATGATCGACTGACGGATGAGACAGCCAGCTTTTGGCGCTGGTCACAAAGCGCCCCTTGGTTTTTGCGCCCAAAACCCGCGCGGCTTCGCCGATTACCGCCTGCCCGCCTGCGGGTGAAAAGCTGACATCCTCCGTTGATAATTCACCAGCCGCCGGATGATAGCGCACTGAAGGCAACAATGGTCTAGCCGCCACTTGTCCTGGGGCAATCAGTTGCTCGATTTGAAAAATATGTATATCGGCCGCGCTGTTACTTGCTTCGGTTTCGGCTTTCGCATAAGCGACAACAGTATGTGTTGTGCCCAGATCGATACCGACTAAATACTGTGGCGCTTGATTTTGCACGATGATTTTTTCTCTAGGTATTGTTCAGCATGGCCTTGCCTGCTCTCTCTGGTGGTTATCATACCGCCGCCGACAATTTTCAAGCAAGCATGATAAGCGCCGGTCTCTGCCGCACACTGTATTCAAGATTGACAGGCAAAATAATGCCGTTAAGTTAAGCGGCTTGGTATTCCCACACTGAGTACAGGCTAATTTACCTTCGCTAAAGAACCAAGAAAGACTTAGTAACTCTATTCAGTTAAAATGGTCTCAAAGATGGCCCGTTAAACCTAACGGTGTCAGTTCGTCAATCGTGTGTTTTTCTGAGGATATTCTATGCGTAAAAACCTTCTTGCCTTTACAGGGAGCGCCATGTTGCTCCTTAACGCTACATTGAGCCAGGCGATCACTGACTTGCCACCAACAGCTAAGGTTGATATGGGGCCGGTGGAAGAAGTCTGCTCTGACTTTATCTCACCCGAATGGCGCAAGGAACAAGTGATCGACGGCGTCAAGATACAAGCATCACACTTATGCGTCCCCGATAATCCGGCGGATATTGCCGCCTTTGTTAAAGGCACCAATAATATTTCTATGGAAACGTTAATGGAAACCCAGCTTGCCGCAGATGCCATCACGCTATCAGATGATGTTGATGGCGACGGTGATCCTGATAAAATTATTATCAAGCTTGAAGTTGTCGAACTTAACGGACATTCACCTGATGTTAAAACACCGATAACCACGTTTGATATTGCGCCGGGCATACAGCCGACTTTTTGGGTTTACGCCCCTAAAACGCGTGACATGTCTACGTTGAGCCTTTATGAGACGGAAGCAAATTCGCTGCTGCGCGTTCCGTCACCTGTTATTCGTGTTGAGCAGGATGATGTCGTCTGGATAGTGCTGGAAAATACCCACTATTTACCGCATTCGATACATCTGCATGGTATCGATCATCCCTACATGGATCATAGTGGTGGCGGTAATGATGGTGTCGGGCAAACCAGCAACATGGACACCATGCCGGGCGACAGCAAAACCTACGTTATCAAACCGCGCCAGCCCGGTACGATGTACTATCACTGCCATGTGCAGCCGCATACCCATATCCCAATGGGTTTGCAGGGCATTTTTATTGTGGAGGAAAACCGTCCAAACAATTGGGTGCAAACGCTTAACGTCGGTGCGGGTCAAGTCCGTCATCCATCGGTGGCGGTTAGCGAAAAGTACGACCGGGAATATGACCTGCATTATCAATCGGCAGATAAAGAACTGCATGATGTGGTTGCACGGTCAGCTAATGACCCGCGCCTGATTGCCAAACACATGAACATGGAATATGACATCACCGACAGCAGCGATGATTATTTCATGTTGAATGGCCGTTCTTTCCCTTACACATTAAGGGAGTCGCTGATTGAAATGGAGCAGGACAGAAAAGTTAAGCTACGTGTGTTAAACGGCCATACGGAAAGCTTCGCCCTACATATTCACGGACACAAGCCAACTATCACGCATTATGATGGTGTTGATAATGGCCCAAGCTCTTATATCACCCGCGATGTGCATGGCATGGTTCCGGCGCAGCGTATTGATCTTGAATTGAGTGGTGTTGATGACGGCTTGCACAGCTTTGGACCAGGTATCTGGATGTTCCATGACCATGTGGAAAAATCATTTACTACCAATGGCTTGGGCGAAGGCGGTGACATTAGTCTGGTCGTCTACAAAGGCTTTGTTGACGAAAAAGGTATTCCAAAGGCACATGGCATGAGCTTGGCGCAGTATTTTACGAAGGCGTTTTGGCAAAAAAACTATCCTGCCTGGCAAGATTATGACGCATGGCGTAGCCTCGGATTGCCTGATTTAAACGCAGATTACCAGCCCGCTAAAGTAGCTGTCCAAGCTATCCCTGTGAAAAGCAGTGCAACACCCGCCAATGAACAACAAGGCGGGTCTGTCATCATAGGCAAGTTGTTTTACGGCTTATTGTTGGGGTTATTAAGTTATGCCGCATTTATCAAGCGGCGCTTAATTTATGATTTTGGGCTTAAACTGATAAAAAAATAAGCCCAGGATGGAAGGGCATGGCTCAGATTGCCCGTAGACATCTTCCCTCTTCGAAAAAAAGGGGGAAGATGGGGACTTTTAAAATTGAAAGCAGCCCAATTGTTTCATACACTTTTCAGCAGTATCCGTTAGTGCTTGCAAGCTGTTTGCCTTGGTACTGAAAAACAACAAGCCTGCTATACGGCATTCAAATTCTCATCATCATACAAACGGGTTGTTTTCCAGCCGATAAATTTTTCATCATGGAATTCAATGTCATTATCTATCGAATACTCATAACAGCTTCTGAACAGCTTGGCGGTACGGAACGCATGTAATTCATCATCGGCAGACACTTTATCGACATTACCTACTTGGAACGTCTTGTTTCTTGCTTTTCCGTTACAAACCCAAAAAACGGTGTAACACAAATAGCTTTTATCTTTTCGATGATCAAATTTAATGGTTCTGGATACGCCGGTAACACCGGTGGTGGTTTTGTTTTTAGGCGGTTTAAGAAAACGGGTTTTGCTGCCTTTTAAAACAACGAGCATCTGATCGCGCCAAGTTATCGCGGCTTGTAAGGATTTGCCTTTATTGCCCCATAACTTATGTGAAAAATAGCGGCTGCTTTCTTTACCGCGTCTTACAATGCGTACTTGAAAGCCAAACACATCAGGTTCGGTTATATGTTTATTTTTTTCCATAGATTAATCCTCCATAAGAATTATTTGATGAGGCTAGCAGCAAGGCTGTACCGCCGAATTATAATGTCTTTTTGCCTGTTTGTAACCTAACTGTCATAAATTATCGCTAATGCCATTGTAAAAGCAAGTAAAAAATATCAACACTAGACAATTCCCTACTAATCTGGTGTAGAATAGCCCCATTCCACTGTCACAGTGGTTGGTTAAGGCAGATAAATCTATGTTTTTCAATATCTTGGAGATAATAAATGAGCGTATTAGTCGGTAAACAAGCCCCTGATTTTACAGTTCCTGCAGTATTAGGCGACGGTCAAATAGTTGATTCCTTCAGCTTCTCTGAAGCCACTAGCGGAAAATATGCAGTCGTATTTTTCTACCCACTAGATTTCACCTTTGTTTGTCCTAGCGAGCTGATCGCCCTCGATCACCGTATGGATGAATTTAAAAGCCGTGCTGTTGAAGTGATTGCCGTTTCGATAGATTCGCATTTCACCCACAACGCCTGGCGCAATACACCTGTCAACAAAGGCGGTATCGGTGCTGTGCGTTACACCATGGCAGCCGATATATCCCATTCAATATGTAAGGATTATGATGTTGAGGCCGCTGCGCCAGCTGTTGCTTACCGTGGCACTTTCCTGATCGACCGTAGCGGCGTTGTCCGTCATCAAGTTGTTAATGATTTGCCATTGGGCCGTAATATGGACGAGTTGCTGCGCATGATTGATGCGTTGCAATTCCATGAAGAGCATGGTGAAGTTTGCCCAGCAGGTTGGAATAAAGGCGATGCGGGTATGAATGCAAATCCTGCTGGCGTGGCAGAATATCTGGATAAAAATGCTGACAAGCTATAAATCTGAGTGTACTTATTCAGTCCCCCTCTTTGAAAAAGAGGGGTTAGGGGAGATTTTATTAGATAAATCCCCCTCGGCCCCCTCGCTTTGCTCTCCCCCTTTTTCAAAGGGGGAGGTGAATACTAACATCTGAGTTGTAAAAAACTAAAAAGGCGCGTTGGGCACAACGCGCCTTTTTTATTTGCCAATTAATCGGTCTTTTTAGCACTATCCGCCAGCAATTTTTTTCTGACCAGATAAGCCGCGCCGATAGCGCATAAAGCGGGTATCTGGGTAACGATAAAGACAGCGGTGAAATTTTTACCGGCCAGACTAACTAATGCCCCAAGAACGGTCAGATTAATTGCCCACCAGGCCAGCCAATATCCCATCAGGCCAATAATCACCCATTTAACCGTCGATTCGCCCTTTTCTTTTGCGGTCATATAAAACCATACGATAATGGCAATTCCCGCCGCTTTAGCTAAAAACAACATCTTGACACCCTCCAAAAATAATTATTATAAACAACAGCATGTCATGATATGCCATAACAAAGCATCATTGCATCCTTTTTAATGGCAGCCACATATCCTCAAACCATGACCCCGACGGATTTTCAACACAGCCTCCTGACCTGGTTTGACAAACACGGCCGTAAGGATTTGCCTTGGCAGCAAAATAGGAATCCTTATCGGGTATGGCTCTCTGAAATTATGCTGCAACAAACGCAAGTGACCACCGTCATCCCTTATTTCAATGCGTTTATAGAAAAATTCCCCCTGCTGGAAAATCTTAGCGACGCCCCTATTGATGAAGTATTGCATTGTTGGTCTGGTTTGGGCTATTACGCACGCGCCCGCAATCTGCATAAAGCTGCACAACTGATTGTTAAGCAGGGATACTTTCCTGACACGCTGCTAGGGCTTATGGCCTTGCCAGGGATAGGTCTATCAACAGCTGGGGCTATTTTAAGCATGGCCTTCAACAAAAGCCACCCCATTCTCGATGGTAATGTCAAGCGCGTGTTAGCTCGACTCAACGCGGTTTCAGGCTGGTCGGGACATACACAGGTGGAACGGCAGTTATGGGCAATTAGTACCCAGCTAACCCCAGTTGAGCGAGTCGCCGATTACACCCAGGCGATGATGGATTTAGGAGCAACCCTCTGCACTCGTAGCAATCCGGTCTGTACTCTTTGCCCAGTTAATACGCACTGCAAAGCCAGAATCAGCGGGACCGTTTCCATGTATCCGACGCCTAAACCTGTCAAGGTTTTGCCGATAAAGCAACGGATTTTTTTATTGCTGATGGATCAAGATGAACGGATATTGCTGGAAAAAAGACCGGCAACAGGTATCTGGGGAGGGTTATGGAGTTTACCGGAATTTGCCAGCATTGAAGATGCGAATTACTGGTGTCTGGCAAAAAATCTGCGTATTGTTAGTCAATGCGTTTTAAAGCCCAAGCGTCATACCTTCTCACATTTCCATTTGGACTACACACCGCTATGTGTCAAAACCGAAAACCCTATAAATATTGTGATGGAAGCCAATTTAGCTGTCTGGTATAACGCTGGAGAAATTAACAATCTGGGCTTGGCAACGCCTATTAAAATGCTGTTACAACCATTAAACAACGAGGATAACAATGACTAGATTTGTACACTGCGTAAAATTGGGCAGGGAAACTGAAGGTCTCGATGCGCCGCCGTTTCCAGGTGAAAAAGGCCTGGAAATATATGAAAAAATCTCCAAGCAAGTCTGGCAAGATTGGTTAAGCAGACAAACCATGCTGATTAATGAAAATAAGCTAGCCAGCTTTGACCCTAAAGCCAGAGCCTATTTAGCAGAAGAAAGAAGCAAATTTTTATTTGAAGGTAACGATGACATGCCGACAGGCTATGTGCCGCCGAAAGTCTGATTGCTGACTTTTTGTTTAACCGCACCCATATGGCTTCAAAACGCATTCTTTGTATAGCGCAAATAACTTTACTCGCATCTTGCATATAAGAATTGAATTTTTTTACAACTGAATCATAAAGATCTTCAAATGTTTTAAAATATTTCAAGTGCGTTGAGTCACGTTTGGTATTTTTCAAAAGTTTCTCAATGGGATTGTAGTCACCTTGAAAAAACATAAAAACTCAAGCAAAGTAGCTGCTTGAGTTTAAACTGCACTTTTAATCACACCCCGACTGAGTCAAAAATTGATATTGACGCTTTGGTTGCCCGTTATGCCAATCATGATTATTGGATGATGGTATTTGCAACTTAAGAACACATCAGTGAGCAATCAACGCATCAAGTAATGCCGGCATTACTTCACCCGCTTTACCCCTTAAATTATAATGTGCCTTATTGTCCAAAGCCGTTGCACCCGGATTAACCTGTATCACCTTCGCACCGTTAGCGGAAGCCATAACTGGCAGTTGAGCCGCAGGCCAAACCAAAGATGACGTACCTATAGAAAAAAATACGTCGCATGTTAAAGTCGCTTGCTCGGCTTGTTTCCATGCAGCCTCCGACAACATTTCTCCGAACCAAACGACACCTGGTCGAATCGTGCCTTTGCAATGGTTACATTGTGGTGGTTCCAAACGACGTCCACCAACCGGTTCGTTCGGTATGCCGTCTGGAAACGTATAAGGTCTGGCGCAAGTAAAACAGCGTGGAGAATGAAGGCTACCGTGTAAATGTATAACAGAGGTATTGCCGGAACGCTCGTGTAAATCATCGACGTTTTGGGTAATTAACGTCAACTGATCAACGCGCTTGGTCAGCTCGGCGACAGCAATATGCCCAGCGTTAGGTTCTGCACGTAAGACCCGCATACGCCGCCATTCATACCAGCCCCAGACTAACGCCTTATCTGCACGATACCCTTGAGAACTTGCTAATACGCTAGGGTCGTATTGCTCCCAAAGGCCGGTGCCTGCATCACGGAAAGTAGCAATACCACTTTCTGCAGACATACCCGCACCGGTAAATACCACAATATGTTTTGCGTTAAGCAGGGTAGCTAATAAAGCATCGTCCAATATCATTTTTGTTGATCCTCGTTAAAGTTGGCAAGCGGTTCTTGGATAGCAATAGACGCTATCGTGTTTTTGAATTGACATGAAGCTTGAACCAATTCAGGCATAAATCATATTCATCTTGGCTAATATCGTTGGGGTAAATAACACTGACCTTCCTGTTGCGTGGCAAGGGTATTTTCACCTCCAGATCTTCGCAAATAGCATCATTATCTTCCTCATCAGAGACAATCCCGTCACCTTTCAATGATTCTGTTAGCCCTTGAGCGGCAAGCCCGATATTCTTTAAATAGTAAAAATTAGGATAATTAACGAACCATTTAAAACGTGATGGATGTCCGTGTACGCCTTTGATGTAAGTACCGAACCCCAATATTTCGAGAACACCTTTTAAAAACTCTCTCGCCTCTTTTTCCGATACCTCAGCCTCTTTTGCCACTCGGTGCAACAGGCTATGCTCCCGCCAGTTTGTTTTTTCAGCAAAGCTAATCAGTATTTTTTGCGCCGCCCCACCCTCTTTATACAAGCCTCGCAGTACCAATATTTTTGTTTGATTATTCAAACAAGCAAAATTTTCATCAGCATAGTGATGATGTTCGAGGACTCGTTTAATTTTTTCATTGTAGATATTCAAAGATGACATTTTTAAGGTTCAATTTCAAAAAATGGAGGTGCGTTAAGGTCTGTAGAATAATAATTGTGACTTATTTGTCATTTATAACATTATGATTAATTTATGAACTATTTATATTAGTTTATAAAGTGTTAATATACTATTCAGTCAATTTAAGATGCAAGCTAAAAGTTTTATTCGCAATTTACTATCATCCTAGACAGGTGACATAGCAGCCGAGGCGAACATTTTGACCAACATCTCGTAACAGTAGGTTATTGCCTAAATTAGGTAACAAGCAAACAGGCAAACAACAAGTAGTTACAGATACTGAATGTTAGACAACTAAAAATGAAGCAGCAGCATGATGATGTCGTCAGTAACCCTGACGGTTTGACTACGCGAAAATATAAGCTGCTTTTAACAAGCGAGTGGGGAATATCCCTTTCAATTTTTTACCATTGGAGAAGAACAATGAACGATGAAGAAGAAATACTTAATCATTTTTATGGAAAACCAG
>JAUYEP010000133.1 GCA_030689765.1 Methylovulum sp. | reverse complement strand
GTCAGCGCATCCGCACCATTCCTCAAGATAGTGTGCGTATTGTCGGCACGAATACCTTGCGTACCGCCAAAAACGTAGATCAATTTCTGATTAAAGCTGAAAAAGCCTTACATCATCCTATCCATATCATTTCCGGCATAGAAGAGGCCCGCTTAATTTATCAAGGGGTTGCCTTTAACTTGGGCAGCAATGCCAGCCTGCGCCTGGTTATGGATATAGGCGGGGGCAGCACTGAATACATTATCGGCACGGGCGACACGCCACTGGAAAAAGAAAGCCTGCACATGGGCTGTGTCTCCGTCAGTAACCTGTTTTTTAAAGACGGTATGTTATCCAAAGAAGCCTTCACCCAAGCGACATTATTTGCTGAACAGCAACTGGAACCTTTTGAGAAAAAATTCGAGCGTAAAAACTGGAACGAAGCGATAGGCGCATCAGGCAGTTTGCGCGCCATTGCCAAAGTATTACAAATTAAAAACTGGAGTAATAACGGTATCACGCGGCAAGGTTTAGAACAGTTGGTTATGCACCTTTCACAGTGCAAACATGTCAACGGGCTTAATTTTCCTGATTTTGACCCCGAACGTTTGCCGGTATTTCCAGGCGGCGTTGCCATTGCTTATGCGACCTTCAAAACTCTGAAAATTGACCAGATGACCGTTTCTGATGGCGCGTTAAGAGAAGGTTTGATCCAGGATTTATTAGGTCGGCTTTATGACCATGATGTCCGCTCGGCAACCGTGCAAATGCTCGCGGAACGCCACCACACCGACACCGCCCACGCGGCACGCATCAAGCAAACCATTGCTTATCTGCTGGAGCACGCGCTGGGCGCACACGATTGGGCCAATGATGAAAACTGCCGGCAGTTTTTAAACTGGGCTGCCGAACTGCATGAGATCGGTCATGATATTGCCCACAGCCAATACCATAAACATGGCGCCTACATTATTGAAAATGGTGATCTGGCGGGCTTTTCCAGGCAGGATCAAATTTTATTGGCCGCCATCATCCGCTCGCATCGGCGCAAGTATTCCTTGTCGCGTTTTGATGATTTACCCGCGCCGTGGAAAAGTTATGCGCCCTATTTGGCGGTTATTTTGCGGCTAGCCGTCTTGCTGCGCCGCAATCGCCATGAAGATGACTTGCCGGACTTTAATATAACGATAACCAAAACAAAAATTGATTTGCAGTTCCCTATTCTTTGGCTAGAACAAGCGCCGCTGACCCGTGCCGATTTGATACAGGAAGCCGGTTACTTAAAGCCGGCCGGTTTCGTATTACTGTTTTCCTAGCAGGCACGATGTTTCAATCCACAGCCAACCTCATCTGTCGGATGACAAAGCCACACCCGCGAGGGACATCCCCATGACAGCAAGGCTGCTACCGCAGCCAGCAGCCCTATGAAACGGGGAGGTTACCGCAAAGGACAACGATGCTGGCGCATCGTTGTCAACTTTAAGAATCCCCCTGAAGGGGGAGGTTTCAGACCAGCAAGGTATTTCGATGAAGTTCCTATTACGTCTACCGTTTTATGCCCTGCTTGCCGTATTGCTGTTATGCCTGATGATTGTTTTTTTTGGCATCGGTGATAAAGCCGACATCAAATTGGGATGGACACTGAGCCATGAGGATATTACCCGGGCAAAAAAAATACTGCATGAAGGCTCCAAAACCCGGCCTGAAGAAATAGGCACGATAGCGTTAAGCAAAGAAGACCTCAATCTTGCCGCCAATTATTTGCTGAACCGCTACAGCAAAAGCGCGGTAAAAATTTCCCTGAAAAAAAATCAACTGAAATTTACCGCGACCGCCACGTTACCAGAAAACCGCGTGGGCAAATATCTCAATGTCACCCTCGCTTTGGGAAACGAAGAGGGCAACCCCTTACCCACCCTAACCAAGTTTAAAGCCGGCAAATTATTGTTGCCGTCAAAGCTCGCCGCTATTGTAATTGATGGCGTTATTCGGCATTCGTCACTGAATAATTATTTTCTGCTTGCCACCCGCCCGATTAAAGCCGTCAGCATAGCCCCTGATAAGATCACCATTACCTATTTTCCCCATCTGGACACCTTGATACAGGCGCGGAAACTCCTGATCAGCGCCGATGATAAGATAATGTCCATTTATCAGAAAAAACTGGCCGACATCGTTGCCCATCATGATCCAAACTGGCGTTTATCACTGGCGGAATTATTAAAGCCCCTATTTGAATTGGCCTACCAACGCTCAACGCTGGCTAATGCTGTTGAGGAAAACAGGATGGCGATTATCGCCGTTAATGACTATGTCAATAAGGATGCCAAAAAGCTGTTGCCTTCCCCGAACGTAGCCCAGGCCAGCCAACACTACTATTCGGTTTTTTTATACAAAAGGGGCGATCTGGCGCAGCATTTTATCGGTTCAGCCGCACTGGCCGCATCAGTCAGCGGCCAGATTTCAGCGGCAATGGGTGAAGAAAAAGAGTTACGCGATGCCGAGCGTGGCAGCGGTTTTAGCTTTATTGATTTGGCAGCCGACAAAGCGGGTACGCGTTTTGGCGAAATGGCAACATCATCACCGGAAACAGCCCGCCGCATTCAAAAGGCGATGTCTGCAATAAACGGCTACAGTGATTTTATGCCTGACCCCAGGGATTTGCCTGAACACATGAACGAAGCGGAATTTAAGCAACGCTACGGCTCAACCAGCAGCGTGGCTTATCAGCAGTTATCGCAACTGATTGACGGGCGGATAGCGGCGATACCAATTTATCAACAAGATTAAGTCCTGAATATTTGTAGCTACCCAGCCATCAAATATAATGGAACGCAGATGATTATGATGAACACAGAGCGTCCTAAAACGGCGATCAACTAATTTTTCTAGGCGTGTCAAAAAAATCTTATTCAATCATAATCATCAGCGTCATCTGCGTTCTATTTTTCTAACTGCTGAATAATTACGAATATTTAAAATAGCCAATGTCCGTTACCAAGAACACTGTGGATTCCGATAGTCCAGAATCGCCATTTGATAGCGCCACGTTTATAAAAAACCTGACTACGCGCCCAGGCATCTACAAAATGTCCGATGCCCAGGGCGAGATTATTTATGTCGGTAAAGCTAAAAATCTTAAAAACCGCGTTTCCAGTTATTACAAAACCCAAACGGCATCACCCAAGCAACAGGTCATGATGACCAAAGTGGCGGACATTGAAGTCACCGTCACGCATACCGAAGGTGAAGCCTTATTGCTGGAATGCCAGCAAATTAAACGCCATAAACCCCGTTACAATATCTGCTTGCGGGACGATAAATCCTTCCCGTATATTTATTTGTCTACGGAGCACAACTTCCCGCAAATCACCCTGCATCGGGGCGCAAAAAAACTGCCAGGCAAATATTTTGGCCCCTATCCCAGTTCGACCGCCGCTAAAGAAAGCCTGAAATTATTGCAAAAACTGTTTCCGGTCAGGCAATGTGAGGATTCCGTTTACAACCATCGTACCCGGCCTTGCCTGCAGCATCAGATAGGACGCTGTACCGGGCCTTGTGTGGGATTGATTGACAAATCGGCCTATGCGCTTGACGTCAACAGCACAATACTGTTTCTGGAAGGCAAAGGCGGCATTCTTATTGAGCAGTTGATTGCCCAAATGGAGTGTGCCGCAACCAGGCTTGACTATGAGCAGGCGGCGGTGACCCGGGATCAGATCGTCCGCTTGCGTTCCGTGCTGGAAAAACAGTTTGTCCAGGGTGAAAAAGGTGATGTTGATATTATTGCCTGCGCCACCCGGGGCAACGTCGCCTGTGTCCAGGTATTTTTTATCCGAGGCGGTCAGCAGTTGGGCAATAAAGCCTTCTTCCCGAAAATGAGCGACGGGCATGATCCGGCGGCCATTATTCAAGCGTTTATTGCCCAGTATTATCTGGATAGGCAAGCGCCTTATGAATTGATCGTCAGCCATGAACCCGAAGAAACCGGATTATTAACGGAAGTGTTAAGCTCTCAGGCAAAACACGCCGTGTCGATTACCGGACGAGTCCGAGGCGAACGCTTGAAATGGCTGTCTTTGGCGCAAACCAATGCCGAAAACGCATTGCTCGGTAAATTATCGGAAAAAGCCGGGATTTATGCGCGGTTCCTTAACCTGCAACAGGAGCTGGGCTGCCCTGAACTACCTAAACGCCTGGAATGCTTTGACATCAGCCATACGCAAGGCGAGCAAACTGTGGCCTCTTGCGTCGTTTTTGACCGCGAAGGCCCGGTAAAATCAGCTTATCGGCGCTTTAATATCACCGGCATAACGGGGGGGGATGATGTTGCCGCGATCCATCAAGCGGTTTTCAGACGTTTCAAGCGCCTGCAACAAGGCGAACATATCGCGCCGGACATCTTGTTTATTGACGGCGGTAAAGGACAGGTCAAAGCCGCGCAAAAGGCACTAGAGGAATTAGCCATAAACAATGTTATGATAGCCGGCGTTTCGAAAGGGCCTGACCGAAAACCTGGAATGGAAAAGCTGATCCTGGCTGATCAGGATAAACCGATAGACATAACAGCAGGGGCTAGCGGTTTACTGTTAATTCAGCATATCCGTGATGAAGCGCACCGGTTTGCGATAACCGCACACCGGCAGCGACGCGGCAAAGCTAAGAAACAATCGGTTTTAGAGGGTATTTCAGGACTGGGCCCGAAACGGCGGCGGCAATTATTAAAGCAGTTTGGCGGGTTACAAGGCATTTCGCAGGCGGGTGTAGATGCACTTTGCAGTATAGACGGCATAAGTCGATGCGTGGCACAACGAATTTACGAGCATTTTCATCATCAAGATGGCCATTGAATTTAACTTACCTACCAATATCACACTGTTAAGGATCGCGTTAATTCCGCTATTAACTGTGGTCTTCTATTTGCCGTGGGACTATTCCAATGTTGCCTGCACACTAATTTTTATAATAGCCGGAATCACTGACTGGCTAGATGGTTATCTTGCCAGAAAAATGCAGATGGAAACGCCGTTTGGCGCATTTTTAGACCCTGTGGCTGATAAATTAATGGTAGCTATGGTGCTGGTTATTATCGTTCAGCAACAAGCCTCGGCGTATTTGGCTATTCCCGCCGCCATCATTATCGGACGGGAAATTACCATTGCCTCGCTCAGGGAATGGATGGCGGAAATCGGTCAGCGCGCCACTGTTAAAGTATCCCAGCTCGCCAAATGGAAAACCGGTATACAAATGCTGTCCATCGGCTTGTTGCTATACCATGAAAATTTACTGGGCATTCCAATAAACACAATCGGTTATGTGCTTTTATATGTCGCAGCGATATTAACGCTCTGGTCTATGGTTGCCTATTTGAGGGCCGCATTAATAGTCATGGCAAAAGAATGACCACACTATAAACCAACAGTCAGCAGCACACTGTCGACGGTTTGGTTTTAACTACATTACAAGATAACAGCCCATTGAATTGGCTGTGAAAGAAGAACATGGATCAGGAAATAGACACTCTTCAGATAAGCTCTGAAACACCGGCTGAAATGCCAGATAAAATATTACTTGCGGCGCTTAAGCTGTTTGCCGAAAAAGGTTACTTCAACACCTCACTAAGCGATATTGCCCATGCTGCCGACATAAAAACCATCAGCACAATTTATCAGCACTTTAACAATAAACAGACGATAGCGTTGACCCTCTACAACAGCATTTTTGACAATCTGGATGCCTCAGTTGACGATATAAGACGCAAAAGCGAAAAATCGTCTGAGCAATTACGCGCCATAGTCGATTTGTTCTTCAAACTGACCGATGACGCACCAAATATTATGCAGTTCTTGCTCCTCTTAAAAACCAGCGAGTTCCTCCCCGAACAAAAACCACTGCTAGAAACCCCCGCTTTCGTTAAAATCCTCAAAATCATCCAAACTGGGATTAAAGCCGGAGAAATACGCAATATTGACCCCATGATTGCGATGGCCTATTTTTTCGGTATTATCAATAACACGTTAAGCATGGTGTTAAACGGTGAACTCGACAAAAAAGCCGATGCTTATCAGGCGCAAACGTGGCTGGCGGCATGGAATCTGATCGCGAAAAAATCGGCGTGTTTCTGATTTCCAATAATGAATCGGTAGTGGGTTAAATGTGGCGTTTGGAGTACAAACCTAGGTTTGCACTCCACATTATCAACTGGAGCTACCGAGTTGACCCATTACCAATGAAGCTACCAAAAGAAAATTGTCCACTGCTTTTTTTCGTGCCTTTCGTGGACACTTTTTAATTTCCCAATGCCATGCCAAATTTCCGTAGCCTTGTCTTGCCTTTATCGTTATGTGCATTGCTTATCGCACCACCTGCCATTTCAGCGGATACGACAACGCTACCTGCCAACCTTAGCACCTGGTTTAAACAACAATGGCAACGCCTAAAAAGCAGCTTGCCGGAACCAACCGAAGCTTATCAGCCGACCTTCAGCGCCAAAAGCCAGCACAGTAAAGGGCATATTGTCGGCATCCATCCTTTGCACAATCCCAAACGGCTATTTGAAGTGTATGGGCCGATTGTTGATTTTATCAACACGCAAATACCCCAGGCGCAATTTAAACTCGAAGCCTCGCGTAATTACGAAGAATTTAATAAAAAGCTCTACAGTGGCCATTTTGATTTTGCCATGCCTAACCCTTACCAGACGATCCAGTCACTACAACACGGTTATCGTGTGTTTGGCAAAATGGCGGATGACGGGGATTTTCGCGGCATCATTCTGGTGCGCAAAGACAGCGGCATTGAAAAAATCACCGACCTGAAAGGCAAGGCCGTCGCCTATCCGGCTAAAACCGCCGTGGCGGCGACGATGATGCCGCAGCATTATTTACATACGCATGGCATTAATATCAACACCGATATTGAAAACCGTTATGTGGGTTCACAAGAATCCTCGATTATGAATGTCCTTTTAGGTCATGTGGCGGCGGCAGCGACTTGGCCGATACCGTGGCGGACGTTTAGTGCCGCAAACCCTGAGTTGGCGGCACAACTTGAGGTCAAATGGCAAACTGAAGCCCTGGTCAATAATGGCTGGGTGGTGCGTGACGATATACCCCCTGCCTTGGCCCTGCAGTTTGCCCACGTCTTGTTTAATTTGCAAAACACGTCAGACGGACAAAAACTGTTGGCCACCGTACCCGTATCGCGCTTTGAAGCGGCTAATAATGACACCTATAAACCAGTGCAACGATTTCTGGATGATTTCAACCAACATGTCCGGCCTATCGAAGAATGAGCAATCTGCCGCATTTTAACTTCAGCCAGTGGTTATTTGGCACGTTGCAGCGACAATTGGCGCTGACGTTTAGCAGCATATCGCTGCTAATGGTGTCAGGGCTAACCGCGCTCTTACTGCACCAACAACGTAATTTTCTTGACCAAGAGAGCATCCTCCGCGCCAGCGCGTTAAGCAATGGTTTGGCCCGCAGCAGCACGTCCTGGGTATTGGCAAATGATCTGGTGGGTTTATCCGAAGTGATTGATGCTTATCGGGATACGCCCAATTTACAGCGGGCTTTTATTTTATCCCCTAAAGGCGAAGTGCTGGCCTCCACCCAAAAACACGAGGTGGGGCTATTTGTCAATGATCCGGTTAGCCTAACGCTATTGTCTGCGAGGATAGAACCTAACGTATTAATTGCCAATGACGACTTGATTGATGTTGCAGCGCCCATTATGTTGGGTCAGCGGCATATCGGCTGGGTACGCATAGCACTAAACCAGGAGGCTACCAGAGCCAATTTACATGCGGTGGTGTTAACCAGTCTGCAATTTATTTTGTTGGAAGCGTTCCTCGTGATGCTGGTATCCGGGCTGCTCGCCAAAAAAATGAGCCGACGCTTGCAGCAATTGGTGGATGTTGCGCAAAAAATTACCCGTGGTGACCGGAGCAGCCGCGCCGAGACACTTAAAACAGATGAAATTGGCTATTTAGCCAATAACATTAACAAAATGCTGGACACTATTGCCTGCTCGGAGCAACAACTTGACCGCCTTAACCATGTCTATGCCGCCTGGACTGAAAGTGTTGCCGCAATTGTGCGTGAAACCGATGAAATCAAGCTGCTAAACTATATTTGTAAAATATTGGCTGAAAAAATCGGTTTTCGGCTGGTCTTTATAGCGATGGTGGAAAGCTCCGGTTCGGTTTGCCTTGTTGCCAGTAGCGATTGGCAACTACCTTACTTTAAAAACTTAAAAGTATCTATTGATGGGTCACTTCCAGAAGGCCGAGGCCCTATTGGCCGTTCAATACGCGAACAAACCCCACAAATTTTCAATGACTACCTGGATAACCCTTTCACCGCGCATTGGCACCAGACCGCACGGGAAGCTGATATTAACTCGGTTGCCGCTTTCCCTTTAAAACGTAGTGGTCAAGTGATTGGCAGTATCGGCGTTTATTCCAGCGAGCTCAATTTTTTCACCGATGACATCAACGCCCTGCTTAACGGCTTGGCTAACGATATTTCTTTCGCCCTCGATAATTTTGACCACGAGCAGCAACGGCGGCAAGCAGAAACCGAACTGGCCCTGGCGGCTTCCGTATTTGATAATAGTCAGGAAGGTATTTTGATTACTGATGCCAACGAGCTTATTGTCCGCGTCAATACTATGTTTTGCCAATTGACAGGTTACAGTGCCGAAGACGTGATAGGTCAGACACCGGCACTATTGGCATCAGGGCAGCACGAAAAAGTCTTTTACCAAGCGATGTGGG
This sequence comes from Methylovulum sp., assembly GCA_030689765.1. Taxonomy (GTDB): domain Bacteria; phylum Pseudomonadota; class Gammaproteobacteria; order Methylococcales; family Methylomonadaceae; genus Methylovulum. Next base: position 1,690 of record JAUYEP010000133.1, on the reverse strand, counting down.
ACAGTATCCATAACCAAGGCTTTTGGCAAGGCGAGACGATCAGCCGCCGTAAAGATGGCTCGCTTTACACGGAATGGCTAACGGTCACGCAAGTCACTGATAAAGCGGATGTAGTGACGCATTATGTGGCGGCCTTTAGTGACATTACCGAGCGCAAACTCAACGAAGCCCGCATCTACAAACTGGCGTTTTACGATCCGTTAACGCAATTGCCCAATCGCCGTTTGCTGGTGGAAAAATTACGCGAGGCCATGGTCACCCATCAACGCAGCCAACATTATGGCGCGTTAATGTTTATGGATCTGGATCGTTTTAAAATTCTAAACGACACCCAGGGGCATGATATGGGTGATCAATTACTGATTGATGTTGCCAAACGTATCAACAACAGTGTGCGCGAACAGGATACGGTTGCGCGGCTAGGGGGGGATGAATTTGTCATCATTTTGGCGGATTTGTCAGACACGGCGGCCAGCGCTGCTGTTTTTGCGCAGCGCGTAGGCAATAAGTTATTGGATGCCCTCAATCAGCCCTATGTATTACACCGCTTTGATAAGCCGGGCTATGCTTCCGCCGTTGAACACCATTCCACCGCCAGTATCGGCTTAACCCTGTTTCACGGCACACGCCTCAACAGCGAAGATTTGCTTAAACAGGCGGACATGGCGATGTATAAAGCCAAGCAATTAGGGCGCAATACCTTGTGCGTTTTTGACCCTGACATGCAAACCAGCCTGAACGAACGCACCGCCTTGGAAGCCGATATGCGCCAGGCATTGCAGTGCAATCAGTTTTGTCTGCATTATCAGGTGCAAGTCAATCAACAGCGTCAAGCTGTGGGCGCTGAAGTCCTGTTGTGTTGGGAACATCCTCAGCGTGGCATTATTGCACCCATTGAATTTATACGCTTAGCCGAAGAAACGGGGTTAATTGCCCCGTTGGGCTTATGGGTATTAATGGCAAGCTGTAAAACCTTGGTTGCCTGGGCAAAGCGCCCTGAAACGGCCGACTTGATACTTGCTGTTAATGTGAGTGCCAAACAGTTTGCACAGGCCACTTTTGTCGGGCAACTTGCTGATATTTTACAAACGACTGGCATCAATCCAGCGCGTTTAAAATTAGAAATCACCGAAAGCAGCATCCTTGATAATGTCGATAATACGATTGCCATCATGCACGCCTTAGGTGATTTGGGCTTGAGTTTTTCGATGGATGATTTTGGTACGGGGTATTCTTCATTGTCTTATCTGCAACGTTTACCGTTGGGCCAAATAAAAATCGACCGTTCTTTTGTGCGTGATTTGACGGAAGATAGCAATGACGCCGCCATTATCCGCACTATTTTGGCATTAGGTAAAAGTCTGGAGTTAGTCGTGATTGCGGAAGGCGTGGAAACCGATAGCCAATATGCGTACCTGACCGGCAATGGCTGCGAGTTTTTCCAGGGTTATCTGTTTGGTAAGCCCGTGCCTTTACTGGAATTCGAACAACAATTATCGCGCAACCAATCAGGCCTGTAGGCCGGGATAAGCCTTTATGTGTGGGTATGTTTGAGCGAAAGCGAAAACTGACATTTCCGGCCTACGCACTACACTACCCCCCTTTTGCAAAAGGGGGGATACTTATTGCGAGTTACCTTACGACGAAAAACGCAGACGCTATTTGTCAGTGTGATCCATTGGTTATAACC
>JAUYEP010000150.1 GCA_030689765.1 Methylovulum sp. | reverse complement strand
TTACAGCAACAACGGTAGAGCTGTAGGCCGGAATAAGCCTGTTTGAACGCAAGCGAAAACTGGCGTTTCCGGCGCAATGGGGGGCACAAGCGCCGGAAACGACCGTCCTTCGCTACGCTTTGGACGATCTTATTCCGGCCTACGTATTAATGTAGGTTAAAACCGCTGTAATTGCAGCCACTAAGGGCTGGACGGGCGCTACTGTTTGCTCAAGCAAGGCGATAACGTCTTTATTACATTTACCGCAATCTTTGCCTAGGCCAAAACATTGGGTCAATTGTCTCCGCGTACATGCCCCATTTTCGATAGCGGTCAATATCTGCGAGTTGGTGACGGCTTTGCAAACGCAAATATACATATACATGCTGTTTCCTTAACGTCTGCGCCGTTGCACGGTTTGTGGATCAACTGTGATTTGACGATAAATCTCCACCCTGTCGCCATCTTTTACCGGCGTGTCCAGCGCGGCAATTTTGCCAAAGATACCGACTTTTTGGCTGGTCAGGTTAATTTCGGGGTAGAGTTTTAAGACTCCAGACAGATTAATGGCTTCTTCTATGGTGCTGTTGTCCGGCACTTCCAGACGCATCCACAGTTGTCTATCCACTTCTGCGTAACAGACTCCGACGTTCATACGGCCTCCTTTGGTTTATTTCGCCAGGATTGGGGTTGATAAGCTAACCGGTCTTATTCCGGCCTATGGCTCCGCAGGAATGGGTGTTAATGCCGATTCGGCCTTTCGTTGCACCAGTTTCTGGTCAATCAACCTTTTCCCGACGATTAAAAACGCCACCATAATAAAACCGCCTGGCGGCAAGGCCATTAATAGAAAACCCTTGTAATTGGGGATGACCGTGATTTCCAAAAACCTGAATGATTCGCCTAACAGCACAGAGGCATTAGCGAACAGTGTGCCGGCGGCGCTTATTTCACGCGCCGCACCCAAGGCCACCAACACCAGCAAAAACCCTAACCCCATCATAAAGCCATCCCATAACGCTTCTTTAACAGGCTGTTTGGAAGCGAAGGCTTCGGCGCGGCCCAATAAAGCGCAGTTAGTGACGATCAGCGCAATGAACAGACCCAAGACTTTATAAAGCTCATGCGCCCAAGCATTCATCAAAATATCCACTAGCGTCACCAATGTGGCGATCAGCAGCACAAAAATCGGGATACGGATTTCGCTGGGGATTAAATGCCGCGTCAAGGAAATCAGGCCATTCGAAGCGGTGATGACCACCAGCGTCGCCAAGCCCATGCCCAAACCATTGGTGGCAGTTCCAGTGACGGCGAGCAACGGGCATAAAGCCAGGTTTTGCCCGAACACGATGTTGTTGTCCCAGATGCCATCGGCGGCAATTTTGCGGTAAGTGCTTGATAACATGACGGTCTCCTTTGTTACTGTGGTTTATGCCCTAGGGGTGCGCCTTATCAATCAAGGTTTAACCAATTCGGCTTGGTGCGCCTTGAACAATTGCAAGCCGCGATAAATCGCTTGCACCGATTTGCGCGGCGTAATGGTGGCACCGGCGAATTGGTCGAATTCGCCGCCGTCTTTTTTTACCGCCCATTGTGCGGGGGTCAAATTGTCCAACGAGCGGCCGACAAAATTTAATATCCAATTGGATTTTGCGGCTTCAATCTTGTCGCCTAAGCCGGGGGTTTCTTTGTGGCTAAGGACGCGGACACCCAAGAGTTTACCGTCACGGTCCACTCCCATAATCATATTGATCGCGCCGGAATAACCGTCAGGTGCGGTAAATTTGAAGCAGAAGGCAGTGACTGTTCCGGATTTTTTGGCAATATAGACAATGGTTTCATCTGCGGCAATGTTGTATTCAGCTGACGGGATAGTCCGCGTGTCTTGCAGCATGTCGTTGTCATGCAGTTCGGCAGGGACGACCTCCGCGAGCGAGTTTTGCAGATCTTCCGCGAGGCGGCGCTGGATGGTGCTTTCAGTGCTGCAATTGGTCACGCCCAGCAAGACGCTGGCGAGCAGGGCGAAACCTGCCAAGACGCCGGTCTGGAATTCCAGTTTCGGGCGCAGTTGGGCGAGGTTGGCGGGGTCTAGCCAACGTTTTAGCCAGTCCAGATAATGGAGGGCTTGGGCTTTTAGGTGGTCAATGTGGGTAGGGTCGAGTTTCATGGGTATTACAACCATAATCATTGTAGCCAAGGTAGCCAAGGTAGGGTGGGCAATGCTGTTTTGCCCACCATAATTTTAATCGTTTAATCGTTCCCATGCTCCAGTGCTCATCATTAATCGTTCCCACGCTCCGGCG
>JAUYEP010000142.1 GCA_030689765.1 Methylovulum sp. | reverse complement strand
TGCCGGATGAATTCCCACGCCGGAGCGTGGGAACTATGTATAAATTGGATAAGAAATGTAAATCAGCCTAGAAAAAGCGCCCATTTATAAGAAAATGGGCGGCGATACTGCCGATGTAACCCAGTGCGATGACGGGTGTCCATTTCAAATGACTGGTGAAGGTATAAATCCCTTTAGCCTGTCCCATTAGACCTACTCCTGCGGCAGAACCTATCGCCAACATACTGCCCCCCACACCAGCAGTCAATGTCACCAGTAACCACTGGCCTTCAGAAATATCAGGCGCCATGGTCAATACGGACAGCATAATAGTGCCGTTATCGACAAATGCGGAGGCAATACCCACCATAATATTCGCTACGGTAGGGTCGATACCCCCGTAAAGATGATGGGATGCCACACCCAGATAGCCGATGAAGCTCAAGCCACCGACACCCATCATGACACCGTAAAAAAACAGCAGGGTGTCCCATTCCAGATTAGCCACCTTCTGAAAAATATCAAAAGGCAGTTCTTGCGCCACCTGCTTATTCTTTTGTGCCTGTGGATTATTCATGTATTTCATCGGCGCAAAATAATCAATTTTGACATCGGTCAAATCCACGGGTATCACTATCGGATGGGAATCGCGGGTTTTTTGTAGGTAATAGCTGAAAAACTTCAAATAGGTCAATCCTAGCATCATGCCACCGGCGGGTGGTAAGCCAAGGAAGTTTTCAAAGCAAGCCGCTGTAATAATGGTCATTACAAACAAAAAGATGATTATCCAAGCGCCCCGCCTCATATTTTGAGCTTCCATTACCGCCGCAGGCCTTTCATTTGGAATAAAGAAGTGCATGATGGCTGCTGGTATAGCAACGTTGACGATGGCAGGAATCAACAGGGAAAAGAAATCGGCAAACGGCACGACCCCTTTTTGCCAAACCAACAGCGTAGTAATATCGCCAAAAGGGCTAAATGAGCCGCCCGCATTGGAAGCGACCACAACATTAATGCACGATAAGGCAACAAAGCGTGGGCTATCTTTGCCCATAGCTAGAATAACCGAACCCATCAGCAAGGCGGTGGTGAGGTTATTGCATGCGGATGAAATAAAGAAGGCCTGAAAGCCGGTAATCCAAAATAATTGACGATAAGTGAAGTTTTTGCTCAACAACCAGACCCGCAGGCTGTCAAACACCCCCCGGTCTTCCATAGCATTTAAGTAAGTCATCGACACCATAATAAATAAAAACAGCTCACCAAAACCTTCCAGACAGGAGCGGAATGCCGCTCCTGCTTGTTCACTCATCCCGCCACTGACATAAACGGCGGCGATAAATATCCAGATTACGCTTGCCGCAAACACCATAGGTTTCGACTTTTTTAATTCAGTCACTTCTTCTGTCATGGCAAGAATATAGGCCACAGCAAAAACAACCAAAGCAAGATAACCGGCCCAATGTTGTGTCAAATCTAAGGGTTGAGTTTGGCTAATCGTGTTCATTTCCTCGGCTGCCATTGAAAAGGAAGGGAAAAGAAGGGCGAGTAAAATCAGATTATATTTTGAGAAAATTGACATTTTTTTACCCTATATTTAAAAGTGTGGGGTTCATTCTGAGTTCTAGTCATAAGCAACATGAG
>JAUYEP010000132.1 GCA_030689765.1 Methylovulum sp. | reverse complement strand
CCAACGAGGGGTGGCTCACATCATCCCAATGACTCGACGCGATTTCGGGATGCTTTGCATTTTCACTACGCAAAAAACGCTTCGTGAAAACGCCCAGCCCTATCGCTTCTGGGGACTACTCGACTCCTGTCTCGCAGCGAGAGGTATGCCCCGCACGTAGGCTAACCTGAGTTCGGGATAAGGCGCCCATAACCTGTCCTGACGGGTTTTTTGGCGCTGGTTGAAACGGCTTATTCATCAGGTTAATTATGCACTGGAGTACAAACTTAGGTTTGTACTCCAGTGCATAATTAACCGACATTAAAACCGCTGTAATCCACTACACGACCGCATGAAAATCAGTATGTTACAACGTAATTTTTATCCCGAACCCAGGTTATGTTAGCCAATATTCACGCTGTTAGAGGTGTTTAGCGCAACAAAAACCTGCTAGAGTGGAATCATCACCACTAACTTAAGTGACCACGATGCCAAAACTCTTCCTGACAAAGTACATGCCTGATCCTGAATGGATCAAAAATCATAAAAATCTTCAGTTCTTGGGTGACAAGCTGCATGATCCCAATTTCTGGCATTTAAACCGGCGCTCCGTTTCTAAAGCGTTTGCCGTAGGCCTGTTTGCAGCATGGATTCCAGCGCCAGGACAAATGCTGATTGCGGCGTCGAGCGCCCTTTATTACCGCGCCAATTTGCCTATTGCGGTGATGCTGGTCTGGCTTTCTAATCCGCTCACTATGCCACCGTTATTTTATTTTGCTTATCGGTTTGGGCTTAGGTTGATGAATATTCCCTTGCCTGAAAATAATTTTGAGTTCTCCCTGGAAGGCGTTATGTCCGGTCTTACCAATGCCTGGAAACCTTTTTTATTGGGCTGTCTTATGATGGCTATCATTTGTTCCGTAATAGGTTATTGGGGCATTAATTGGTCTTGGCGTCATCATGTGGCCAAGAAATGGGCGGCAAGAAAGCAACAACGGTTGCTGTTGGCTGGCGGTGCTAAATCTATGCCGTAGGTATCGGCTTGGGCAGAAAGTCCGCCGCTTAAATTCCCGCCATGCTGTTTTTTGCGTCGGCATTTTTAGCCGGTGTTATGCTGGTTCAGCAGTTTGCACAGTTGCCAGATAAACTAGGGCTGATAGCCTTGGCTTTTTGCGCCGGACTGATGGTTTGGTTGCGTTATTGGCGATGCCTTTTTTTTGTGGTCGGCGTAATCTGGGCGATAGTGTTTGCCTCGGTAAAACTGGCTGACCGCCTGCCCGAGCCTCTCGCCGGGGTTGATATGGAAATCAGTGGCGTTATTGCAGATTTACCGGCATTGGATAACCGGCGCATAAGCTTCGACTTTATCGTTAAGCCATCGGCACAGCCGTTGCCGTCCAGATTGCGGCTAAACTGGTATTATCCGAACGTTGACATAAAAGCGGGTCAGCACTGGAAATTTACAGTTCGGCTAAAGCCGCCGCATGGCACAATGAATCCGGGTGGTTTTGATTATGAACGCTGGTTATTCACCGAAGGCATCGGCGCGACCGGCTATGTGCGCCCCTTTCCCCAGCCTGTTTTGCTTAAAGGTGCAGAGTGGCCGGGCATTGCGGTTTGGCGGCAAATAATCAGCGATCATTTATCGTACGGTAAAGATTATGGCTTGTTAAAAGCGTTGACCATTGGTGACGGCAGCAGCATTACGCAACAACAATGGGCTGTGTTCCGTAAAACAGGTACGACGCATCTGATGGTCATTTCCGGCTCGCATATCGGATTGGTTGCCGGGCTGGTTTATTTTTTGACGCTCAGAGTGTGGGCGTGGACGGGTTATCTCGCTTGGTCGCCGCAAAAAGTGGCGGCTATTATTGCTTTGCTGGCGGGGGTGTTTTATGCGGCGCTCGCGGGCTTTTCGGTGCCGACACAACGCGCCGTGGTCATGTTGGCGATGCTGATGTTATCAATCATCTGGCAACGCAATATCCAGCCGTTTAATACCTTGGCTGTTGCGCTGATTGCGGTACTTATGTTTGATCCGATCGCAGTGTTATCGCCGGGTTTCTGGTTGTCATTTCTTGCTGTGACGGTGATTGTTTACGCCGTTGCCGGGCGTTTGGGCAAGTCTGGGTATTTGGCTGAAGCCGTCAAGATAAATTGGGTGACCTCAATAGGTTTATCGCCCTTGCTGTTGTTCTTTTTTCAACAAATATCGGTTTGTGCGCCGCTGGCTAATTTTATTGCCGTGCCGGTTGTCAGTTTGCTGATTGTGCCGGTCGCCCTGTGTGCCGTGCTACTGATGTTTGTCTGGCAAGCCCCGGCAGATCAGTTATTTTTTCTGCTTGACCAGGTTTTGCAAGGCTTGTACTGGCTGCTGGAACGTATGGCAAGCTTGCCATTCGCAACACTTAATCATCCGCAGCCCTCGTATTGGGCGTTGGCTTTTGCCGTTCCGGGCCTGTTGATTTTACTGGCGCCCAAAGGGATACCCGCCCGTTGGTCAGGCCTGGTGATGCTCTTGCCGCTGGTATTTTCCCCTTCCGAAAAACCTGAAACAGGTGACATCAACCTGACCTTGCTGGATGTCGGGCAAGGCTTATCGGTTGTCGTGCAAACGGCTAAACACTGGCTGGTTTATGATACCGGCGCTAAATTTTCTGCCGAAAGCGATAGGGGACAAAGCGTGGTGTTGCCTTTTTTGCGTCTGCAGGGCGTGGCTAAACTGGATCAATTAATTATTAGTCATGGCGATAACGATCATATCGGCGGCGTGGCATCAGTGCTGCAGGAAATTCCTGCCGATAGTGTATTGACCAGTGTGCCTGAACGGCTACCTGATTATGCACCCGTTAAATGCAGGGCAGGGCAGTCGTGGCAATGGGACAGGGTCAGGTTTACGCTGCTATCACCCAGCGCTACATCTCCAGCATCGGATAATGACAATTCCTGTGTACTGAAAATTGATGCCGAACACGGTTCAGTGCTGCTGACCGGCGATATAGAGGCCGGCGCTGAATCCGGGTTAGTTGAGGCTTATCACGGGTGCCTAAAGTCGGATGTGTTGATTGCGCCGCATCATGGCAGTAACACCTCATCAACAATGCCATTTTTACAAGCCGTGCAACCGGATACCGTATTAATTCCGGCGGGTTACCGCAATCAGTTCGGACACCCGCACCGAGATGTGTTGATGCGCTATCGGCAGATTAACGCTACAGTGTTAAATAGTGCCGGTAGCGGCGCAATTAGTGTCCGTATCAACAAAGATGCAATAACCTTAGAAACTCAGCGTGATATTAGGGCCAGGTATTGGCATAATGATTAATGATGTTTTGGTCGCTATTGAAGCTGCTGTATTTTTATCGTTTCCATGCTTCGGCGTACCCTCTGGGGCAGTGTGGGAATGCAGCTAGTGAGACGCTCCAGCGTCACGTAACGCTGGAGCGTTGCCGGATGAATTCCCACACCGGAGCGAACTATGCAATGAAAGACGTTGCAATGCAACGTCTCTACGACGAATTTATTTTTCGTCCATAAACCGCTGGGCATGGGATTCCCGATGCGGAATATCGATGCGGTTACCTTTCAGCATGATGTGCCAATACAACCACGGGAAGCCCGCTATTTTGCCCAACCACCAGATATAGCGGCTTTTTCTGGGATCCAGCAACGGAAACGACGGCGTCACTTTGCCTGCGTAAGAAAATTCAGCCAGCATTACCGCGCTGAGTGAAGTGGTCAAAGGACAAGAACCATAGCCGTCATAACCCTCGACCGGCGGCTTGTTGCTCATCAGGCCAAGGATGTTATCGACCACCACCGGCACTTGTTTGCGCACCGCAGCGGCAGTTTTGGCGTTAGGGGTCGAACAAGCGTCACCCAGTCCAAAAACAGTGCCGTACTTATTGTGTTGCAGGGTTTTGTCATTGACATCAACCCAGCCTGCCGCATTCGCCAGCGGGCTTTGTTTGATGAAATCCGGCGCACTTTGCGGCGGCGTCACATGGATCATGTCGAAGGCTTTAGTGACTTGCTGTTTGTTGCCGTCGCTATCAGCCACTTCAAAAGTCGCCATTTTTGCCGGCCCGTCAATGGCTATCAAGTTACAGTTAAAATTGGTTTTAATGCCATAACTATCAACAACTTTACTTAAGGCTTTGGCAAAAAATGGCACACTGAACATCACGCCGCCGGCATTGCAGAATTCAATGGTGAATTTGTCGAGGATGCCTTTTTTACGGAACCGGTCCGCAGCCAAATACATGATTTTTTGCGGCGCACCGGCGCATTTAATCGGCATCGGCGGTTGCGTGAACAATGCCATGCCCGATTCCAGATTTTTGATGCACTCCCAGGTATATTCAACCGTGTCCGGCGAATAATTGCTGCACACCTTGTTTTTGCCGATGGTTTCTGTCAAACCCTGAATCTTGCCCCAATCCAGTTGCAGGCCGGGACAGACGACCAGATAGTCATAACTTAGCGTATCGCCGCAACGCAGCGTGACGGTGTTTTCTTCGGGTTGGAAGCTTTGCGCGTAATCTTTAATCCACTTAACCGCCGGATTAATCAAGTCCGCTTCGTTGCGCCTGGTTTGCTTCAAGGTATAAGCGCCACCGCCAATAATCGTAAAACCGGGCTGGTAATAATGCGTTTCAGAAGGCTCGACAATCGCAATATCGATAGTGACGTCTTGCCTGTGCATAGTGTTGGCAACCGATACGCCTGCTGCGCCGCCGCCGATAATCAATACAGTATGGTGTTGTTGTGACATAGATCCTCCAGATTGTTTTTGGTAGGGTGGGCACCAACAGTAGGCGCTTTAGGCGACGCTTTTTTGCCCACCTTTTAAGATAACAGGTGGGCAAAAAAGCGTCGCCCACCCTACTGAGACTGTGAAAGTATTCGTGAATATACATTATTCACCACGAAGATCACGAAGGACACGAAGAAAATAATCAGTTATATCAATATATTAAAACTTCGTGCTCTCGGCAACTGCTCCTGCGTTGCCCTACCTCCTGCATCCA
>JAUYEP010000131.1 GCA_030689765.1 Methylovulum sp. | reverse complement strand
TCTGGCGCACGATGCGTTTGACATCAACCCACAAGTCTTTTGAGGTATACAGCCTCGCGGACAGGTGGCGGGTTATTTGGTCATGGCTGACTTCACCGTCGAGCATCGCCGACAGGCTGGTCGCCGTCGCCAAGCCTTGGTGGCAAATCAGGTAGTCCGTGTAGAGTTCTGTTTTTTCTTTATCCATCCTGAAATGATACGCTTTTTGGGATGGGGCTGCGTAACATCAGTTATGTAAAATCAAAAACCCCGATTCTCATTATCGGAGGATGGGGTTATTGTGATACAATTTAAGCCGTTAGGAGATAAGGGGGTAATGATGTTTGATGACAGGTTTTTTGAAGATTGGCTGGATAGCCAGGCGCAAAAAGTGATGGAACAAGTTGCCAACGGGCAAAGCATTTCATCCGATCAAATGATGATTTTGATGCTAAAAGCCCAAACTAATCATTTTGCCCATTTGGACATTGATTTACGCGTTGAAATGAAGGCGCTTCGCGAAGACATGGACAAGCGCTTTGAGCAGGTAGACAAGCGCTTTGAGCAAATGCAAGTTGAAACAGCGAAACGCTTTGATCAACTTACTTCGCGCATTGATCATTTTATGGTCTGGTCATTTGCAACCACGCTCACTGTCGGCGGGATAGTGATCGCAACGATTAAATTTCTGTAGCCAGGTGGGCAACGCTGTTCTGCCCACCGTTTCACGGTGTTGTGATGTTTGATTAAATGAACCGCCCTGGGAAACTGGGGGCGGTTTTTTTATGCCCTTTCCCCCATAATTGGCTTTATGTTAAATTTGATTGTGGGGACAGGCTTATGTATTTGGACTATAATCGCTCAATTTGTCTTAATTAGGTTTTTCTATGCCGACCATTAGCATGTTTTACGGGATTCTTATCTTGATGTATTTTCGAGACAATCGACGTCATCATCTTCCGCACGTTCATGTTCGCTATCAAGGCGAAGAGGCCGCAGTATCCATTGAAGACGGTTCTGTCTTTGACGGGCGCCTCCCTCCTAAGCAACTCAAAATGGTGCAAGCATGGATTGAGATTCATAAAGAAGAGTTGATCGTGGACTGGGAGTTGGCCGTCAACGGTGACGAACCTTTCCGAATTGCACCCCTTCAGTGAGATTACCAATGTTGATTGATGTTATTTCTGTCCGTGTACGTCCCGAGTTCCAACTTGATATTGAATTCGAAAACGGTGAACGACGCAGATTTGATATGCGTCCACTGCTTTCAATGAAACCTTGGAATCGCGTTGCGGCACCTGCCTTGTTTGGACTTGCGCGTGTCGATTACGGCACGGTTGTTTGGCCAGGGGAAATTGATATTGCACCTGAAACGCTCTACGATGATTCGGTGCTGCTTAACGGTTCCGCCCCAACGCCGTAAAGCCAGGTGGGCAACGCTGTTTTGCCCACCTTTTCACGGTGTTATTGATGTTTGATTAAACAAACCGCCCTTGGGAAACTGGGGGCGGTTTTTTGTTGTGATATACTTCGGTTTTATTTTTATGGGTTAGGAGAAATAAAATGGCGACGATTACGTTTGATACGCATAAATTTGTACGCACACTCAAGGATGCTGGCGTACCGGAAAGCCAAGCTGAGGCTTTTTCAGAAGCGTTTAAGGAGGCACAGGGTGAGGCCGATTTGGCAACGAAACATGATATTGATGATGTGCGCCGTGATATGCGTGAAATGGAGCGACGCTTAATCATTAAGCTAGGAACCTTGGTTGCCTTGGCTATTGGCATTGTTGCCGTACTGGTTAAGCTGCTTTAAAGCTGTAAGGCGGATTCGCCGCAAGGCAATCCGCCACTTGTGCCCTCGGGTATCAATAAACCCCGCTGCTTCCGATACACCGCTAACGGAAGCAGCGGCGGCACAAACGAACCGCCCTTGGGAAACTGGGGCGGTTTTTTTGTTTATACTATTTCGATAACTTGAATCCACGTTTAATTAATTGAGCTTGGCTCCCTCGCTGCGAGACAGGAGTCGAGTAGTCCCCAGAAGCGATAGGGCTGGGCGTTTTCACGAAGCGTTTTTTGCGTAGTGAAAATGCAAAGCATCCCGAAATCGCGTCGAGTCATTGGGATGATGTGAGCCACCCCTCGTTGG
>JAUYEP010000128.1 GCA_030689765.1 Methylovulum sp. | reverse complement strand
GCCGGCCTGAAGAATGACCGCTGGCGCCGTGCATAAAAACGCTGATGCCGTTTTCCGCCAATAACAAGGCGGACAGTAAAAACCATGGTAAATGGCGACGTTTTCCGGCATAGGATGACCAATCCAGATCGACTAGCCCGTCATCAGCGATATTAAAAGAAGCCCGCGCCGCTTGCACGAAACCAGCTAACTCTTCCGCCGTTTCTTCCTTAACCCGCATCAACATTAAAAAAGCACCTAATTGCACCGGTAATACTTCATCAGCCAAAATCATACCCATCGCACGATAGGCTTCTTCTTGTGTTAATGGTCTTGAGCCTTTTTTGCCTTTGCCTACTATGCGTACATACTCTGCAAAAGGATGTTCTTGGTAGGGGGTTTGTTCGTGATGGGTTAGTTTCATAAGGTCAGCATAAAATAATGGTCAATTAACAGTGCCGCAAACAATACCGTAATATAAAAAATGGAGTAACCAAAGGTTCTCATTGCGGTTTTGTTATCTTTAGTGCGCATCATCAGGGCGGCGAGATAAATGAACATCAGCCCCAAAGGCAGCGCAATACCCAGATAAACCAGCCCGCTCATGCCCGTTAAATAAGGCAATAAAGTCACTATCAATAACAGGATGGTGTATAGCAATATCTGCAAACGGGTAAATTCAACGCCATGTGTCACCGGCAGCATGGGGATGTTCACTTTGGCATATTCTTCGCGCCTGGCAATCGCCAACGCCCAGAAATGTGGCGGCGTCCAGACAAAAATAATCAGCACCAGCAGCAATGCGTAAGGATGTATCGTGTTGGTCATCGCGCACCAGCCGAGCAACGGCGGCGTAGCGCCGAAAGCGCCGCCGATGACGATATTCTGCGGCGTGGCGCGTTTAAGATAAAGCGTATAGACGACCGCATAACCGAATAATGATAAAAACGTCAGCACCGCCGTCAAGGTATTGACCATAACAACCAACAGCAACATTGAGCTGATGCCTAAGATGACCGCAAACACCATCACATTCGTCGCCGTTAGTGTACCTTTGGGCAACGGGCGATTTTCTGTGCGGGACATTTGCGCATCGGCCTTCCTATCGATGAAATGATTGATCGCAGCAGCTGAAGAAGCCGCCAAAGCAATACCCAATGTGCCATAAAGAACTGTGGCTATTGGCGGCAACCCCGGCACGGCAAGCAACATGCCAACGACGGCGGTAAACAGCATTTCCAGAACCACATTGGGTTTGCAAAGGGTAAGGTAATTTTTCCAGGAAATATTGGGGGGGGTAGGCATTTTGTAAATATCCGCTGTGTAATTGTTAGCTGGAATAATACAGTGAAGCATGGATTATTGAAATAGACGCGGGCAGACCTGCATTATCACGGCTTATCACTGGCAATTCGCGAGCGCCCCTACGCTGCCGGTCTTTTGAATATAAACGACCTAACTGTTAATATGACTTCGGCGTCTCGCCGTCACTGCCCACAGTTAAGCCGCGAGTAGGGGCCTTTATTAAAAACGACCTGCCGCTTTAATCGCTAGATGACAATAAGTGCAAACCAACCACAAACTAAGAGACCCCATTATGGAAACCAAACCCCTCTTGCTGTTGTTTACCAGCACCGCCTTTGCCACACCCACCACGCCGACCAGTGATTTCACTGACAACAACGATGGCACGGTGACCCATAAAACCACGGGGCTAACGTGGATGCGCTGTGCTATGGGGCAAACCTGGACGGGGGCGGCCTGTACAGGCACTGCCGATACCGACCCGACCAACAACAAAGCGCAGGTGATGACCACAATCACACCGTAGAGACGTAGCACCGCTACGTCTGCACCGCTACGTCTATGGATTACGCACGGCATACCGACAAAGACGTTGCCGTGCAACGTCTCTACAGCACCATTAAGTTAATAAATTTATCTTAATAATTAATTGGTTGCGATTAGCTTATATGAAACATTTTTCGGTAGGCTAGGTTAGTGATAGCGTAACCCGACAGCATCCGAGCGGCAATTGTCAGGTTACGCTATCGCTAACCCAGCAAATCGTAACACCATGATTTATATCTTAACTTAATGGCAGTGATGCTGGAGAGTGGGAGCTATAAAATAAATAACCGGGCATCTATCGTTTAAAATACTTAACAATTTACAAGAGAGAATTATGAAGAATCGAATACTAAGTACGCTATTCATGTTGCTGCCGGCTTTTCCCAGCCAGGCGGATACAAAAGTGTCAGAACATATCCTGGGCAATGGCTTAAAAGTGCTGGTCAAAGAAGATCACCGCTCGCCGGTAGTGGTTTCGCAGGTATGGTATAAAGTGGGTTCAAGTTACGAACCGGGCGGCACCACTGGCGTTTCACACATGCTGGAACACATGATGTTTAAAGGCACGGACAAACATCCTGCGGGTGAATTTTCGCGCATCATTGCCGAAAACGGTGGTGATGAGAATGCGTTTACCGGACAGGATTACACGGCATATTTTCAAACGATGGCGGCATCCAAACTGGCCGTCAGTTTTGAACTGGAAGCTGACCGGATGCGCCATCTGCATCTTTTGGCCGATGAACTGAAAAAAGAACTGGAAGTCGTGACCGAAGAGCGCCGGATGCGCACCGATGATAATCCGCAGACGAAAATGTCCGAGCATTTTAGCGCTATGGCTTACAGCAACAGCCCGTATAAACATCCTATCATCGGCTGGCCTGCCGATATTGCCAACTATAAGGTTGAAGATTTAGAGGCTTGGTATCAGCGTTGGTATGCGCCGAATAATGCCACGTTGGTTGTCGTTGGCGATATTAACACTCAAGCGGTTTTCGATTTGGCGGAACACTATTTTGCCAACCTAAAACCCAGCGAGATCAATCCGTTAAAGCCACAAACTGAAATCGAACAACTGGGCATCCGGAAAATGACCGTGAAAGTCCCTGCTAAATTGCCATCCGTGGTCATGGGCTATAAAGTGCCATCGCTGAAAACCGCAACTTCAGAATCGGACGCTTATGCTTTGGAAGTGCTGGCGGGCGTTCTGGATGGCGGCAACAGCGCAAGGCTAAGTAAGGAACTGGTGCGCGGCAAGCAAATCGCCGTATCTGCCTCGGCGGGCTACTCACTCACCTCAAGATTGTCGGGCTTGTTTGAATTGGAAGCCACACCGGCTGAAGGCAAAACAGTGTGGGAGCTGGAATCCGCATTAACAAATGAAGTCATCAAACTGCAACGCGGGCTAATTGACAAGGATGAGTTACAGCGCATTAAAGCCCAGGTTTTAGCCAGTGCGGTTTATGAGCGGGATTCCGGTTTTTATCAGGCCATGCAGTTGGGTATGTTGGAAACCGTCGGGCTAGGCTGGCAAAAAGCGGATGAATATGTCAGTAAAATCAATAAAGTCACTGCCAGACAAGTACGCGATGTGGCGCGTAAATATTTGCTTGAAGATCATTTAAATGTCGCCTATCTTGACCCCCAACCTATTAACGGACAACCCCGCAAAAAAGGACTATGACAAAACTACGCACACATTATGATAATTTAAAAGTCACCCGCAACGCGCCCGATATTGTTATCAGGGCGGCACATAAGGCTTTGTTGCAGATGCACCATCCTGATAAGGCCACTGATAAGGTGACCGCCGAGCGGATTACCCGAATCCTTAACGATGCCCGCGATGCGCTGTTAGATCCGGTACGAAGAAAGCAGCATGATGACTGGATTAAAGGACAGGAGCATTATCATCGGAAAAATCAGGGCCATTCATCGGCCTACTCGGCTGATGGATACGAGCCGCCACCGGAAAAACCGCCTCAAGAAACTGAAGCGCCAGCAACAGAACAAGCTATCGGTAAATACCTCGCGTCAACCAACGGCACCGCAACCGATACTGAAACCCAGTTGATGTGGTGCCGTTTTGCGCTGGGGCAAACTTGGCGGGGCCTTGACGTACAAGGCGAGGCTAAAGCCTACACTTGGCAAGATGCACTTAATGCCCCGCAAACATTTAACCGGAACGGCGGCTATGCGGGCCATACCGATTGGCGTATCCCCGATATTAATGAATTAAAAACCTTGCTTGATCGACAGTCTGGGGCAACAGGGGCACATTTTATTGATAGCCAAGTGTTCCTGAAGAACCCACATTGGGTTTGGTCGTCCTCTGCCTACGCAGGTTATGGTGGCGGCTCATGGTTCGTTAATTTCAGCGTAGGCATTGCCATCAACGAAAGCCAAAACTTTCACCGCGCCGTAAGGCTCGTGCGCGGCTAACAACACAACACTTATGACTAAAATTACTGACCTGTCACAGCTCGACCTAAATGGCACCTACAGTTACGCGGACTATTTAAACTGGGCGTTCGACGAAACCGTGGAACTCATCAAAGGCAAAATCCAGCTGATGTCACCTGCACCTAATGTGCGGCATCAGCGTATTTCAATTC
>JAUYEP010000127.1 GCA_030689765.1 Methylovulum sp. | reverse complement strand
CGTATTTTTTATATCATGCGCCTGACAGAATTTGAAATTACATCTATTGTTACAAATACAAAATCGTTTTTCGGGAGTGGGGCACGCGTTTATTTGTTTGGCAGCAGGATAGATAACTGTAAGAAAGGAGGGGATATAGATTTATATATTATTCCCGAAAATACAGAAGATCTCTATCAGAAGGAATTAAGATTTCTAGTCAAACTAGGAGGAATGATTGGAGAACAAAAAATTGATATTGTATTTGCAATAGATTCCACCCGATTAATTGAGAAAACCGCCCTACAAGAGGGTATTGAATTGAATATAGAGTACCTAAGAATACAAAAAGTATTCAATGAATGTGACAAGCATTTACTTAGAATGAATGACGCCTATCAGGATATGCAATCGTTTATGTTGCTTAATCCAGAAAAATATCAACAACTGTCAAAGGACGAGATTCAGGACATTGATCAATATTTGTATCGTTTTTCGAAACTTCAGGATGCAATGGGCGAGAAGCTGTTTAAATTGATTATTAGTCAATATGAGGAGAATACAGAAAAATTATCTTTTATTGATATTTTAAACAAATTAGAAAAGCTGCAATTAATACAAAGCGCGGAAGATTGGAAAATATTGCGTCAAATAAGAAATGATTTAGCGCATGAGTATGAAGATGATCCGAATAAAATTGTCTGGATGCTTAATAACATATATTCAAAAAAGCAATTGATAGAAGATATTTATTTAAAATTAAAGGGGTTTAAATAATTTTATACATTAATCGTCTATAAAGTTGCACAAAAGACTAGGTTTACAACATGAAAATTATTAGATCTCGGGCCCCATTAAGATTAGGTTTGGCGGGAGGAGGCACCGATGTTTCGCCTTATTGTGATGATTATGGCGGCGCAGTTTTAAATGCTACGATTGGAATGTATGCCTATTGCACCATAGAGCCATTGACTGAAAACAAAGTGATTTTTATTGCTGCAGACCGAGGTGAAACATTTGAGAATGAAGCCTTAAGCCAACTTTGTTATGATGGTTTTTTAGATTTACATAAAGGTGCTTATAACCGCATTGTACGGGAATTTAATCACGGCAAGCCATTACCTTGTCGCATAACGACTTATTCTGATGCGTTAGCGGGCTCGGGATTGGGCTCATCGTCTACGATGATGGTGGCAATTTTGACGGCCTTTGTGGAGTGGTTGAATTTGCCATTAGGTGAGTATGAGATTGCACACCTGGCCTATGAGATTGAGCGTAAAGAAATTGGTTTGTCAGGTGGACGGCAAGACCAGTATGCAGCGACTTTTGGTGGTTTTAATTTTATGGAGTTTAATGCCGGCGATCATGTGATTGTCAACCCTCTGCGTGTTAAGAATTGGATTATCAATGAGTTAAATAGCTCCATGGTGCTTTACTATACCGGCGTTTCGCGATCCTCGGCGAGCATTATTGAACAACAGATTGAGCAGTTTAAAATAGTGGGTTCTGATTCGTTGGTGGCTTCACATCAAATTAAGCGGGATGCATATGAGATGAAAGAAGCATTGTTAAAAGGCGATATGCCCTGGTTTGCCAATATCTTAGGCCGTTCGTGGGAGGCAAAACGTAAGTTGGCGGCTAATATTACAAATCCTGAAATAGATGCTTTAATGTCTGATGCCAAGGCTGTGGGGGCTTTGGCAGGTAAGGTGTCTGGTGCTGGCGGTGGTGGCTTTATTATGTTTATAGTTGATCCGGTAAAAAAATTAGATTTAGTAAATAGGTTGGATACTTATCCAGGTAAGGTAGTCCGTTTCCATTTTGAGAAGCAAGGAGTTCAGTCATGGCAGATTTAGGTGTGCAGTTTGTAGCAGATGAAATGCAACAGTCCATTGAAACGAAGCAGTTGATGCTCGCTGACCAATCATTGCTTGAATTAATTGATGAGGTTACTGGCGTTATTGTTCAGGCTTATCAAAAAGGTGGAAAAACAATGCTGGCTGGTAATGGCGGCAGTGCGGCTGATGCCCAGCATATTGCCGCAGAGTTGGTGAATAAACTGGCTTTTGATCGGCCTGCGCTCGCGTCAGTTGCTTTAACGACTGATACGTCTATATTGACAGCAATAGTGAATGATAGCTCAGTTGAGTTTATGTTTAGCCGGCAAGTTGAGGCCAATGGTAAACCTGATGATGTTTTTATTGGGATTTCTACCTCAGGAAATTCAGCAAATATTATTGCCGCGCTCAAAAAAGCACGGGAGATGGGGATAGTGACGGTAGGGTTAACTGGAAACAGAATGGGCAAAATGAATGAATTTTGTGATTATTGCTTAAAGGTACCTTCTGCCGTTACCCCTCGAATCCAAGAATGTCATATTTTGATGGGCCACATTATTTGTACTGCAATTGAAGAAAGATTATTTGGGAACAGGTAGTGAAAGAGGCTATTATTTTAGCAGGGGGCTTAGGGACTCGATTGTATCCTTTAACGCTAACTGTGCCTAAGCCTATGGTGCCAGTGGCGGGACAACCCTTTCTAGAGTATTTATTGAGGCGGTTGCAAGGACATGGTTTTAATCGTGTTGTGCTTTCTGTTGGTTATTTAGGGGAGCAGATTGAAGCGTATTTTGGGCGTCAATGGCGTGGGTTAGAGTTGCTGTACACCTATGAGAAAAGTCCATTGGGTACCGGAGGGGCAATCGCATTGGCAATGTCCGGGATACAATCCGAGCATGTATTGGTTTTAAATGGCGATACATTTTGTGCGGTGGATTGGAAGTTGATGTTTGATTTTCATACGGCTAAACACGCGGACTTAAGCATTGCGTTAAAACCCATGCAGAGTTTTGAGCGTTATGGCAATGTTAAGGTTCTTAATGATCGGGTGGTTTCATTTGAAGAAAAAAGATGTGTTATTTCGGGACAGATTAATACAGGTGTTTATATTTTAAAAAAATCGCTGTTTAATCCTTTTTTAATGCCTGAGGTGTTTTCGTTTGAAACTGATTTTTTGCAATGTAAATTAAATGAAGTGTTGGTTTGTGCATTTATAACGGAAGCTTATTTTATTGATATTGGTGTTCCGGAAGATTATCAGCGGGCTCAAATTGAATTATCTGAGAAAGTTTAAAGTAGATAGAGCGTGTTTATCCTTCAGTAATCTATTGAAAATGGAATCCTGTTTTCTCGATCCCAATAAACAAATGGTTGAAGTTATAGGTTTCAAAGAGACCTTCTATGGATCGCCTCCAGACAAAAAGACTATGGGCGAACTTGGCTTACTTAAAATTCACCCATCGTTCCGTCAATTTACCAATGAAGATTTGGCGGTTTTGACTTCATATTTAGTTGCAGTAAATATGGGCTAAACCAAATCAATGAAACAAAATGAAAATTCTCACGCTTACAACGCTATATCCAAATAACATAAAAACTAATCACGGCGTTTTTGTAGAACAACGCTTGAGAAATCTGCTAAAAATTGAAGGCATTGAGGCAAAAGTTATCGCGCCAGTGCCTTGGTTTCCGTTTACGTCCGATAAATTTGGGCAATACGCACAATTTGCAAGGATAGCAAAATCAGAAGAACGCTATGGCATTTCTGTTAGCCACCCCAGATACCCTCTGATTCCTAAAGTCGGCATGACATTGGCGCCGATATTAATGGCGTTAGCACTTTATCCTATATTGAAAAGAATGCTACAACGCGGTGAGGAGTTTGACTTAATTGATGCGCACTATTTTTATCCCGATGGCGTAGCTGCCGCCATACTCGGCAAAATGCTGAACAAGCCAGTGGTTATTACGGCTAGAGGTACAGACATAAATCTAATTCCGAAATACTACTGGCCTAGAAAGATGATTGTTTGGGCGGCAAAACGCGCAACTTCAATCATTACAGTTTGTCAGGCACTTAAAGATGAACTCGTTGTTTTGGGAATCGATCCGACAAAAATCCATACACTTAGAAATGGTGTGGATTTAGAGTTTTTTTATCCGCAGGAAAGGGTCCAGGCGAAACAAAAGCTTAAAATTGATCGTCCAACTCTCTTGTCTGTTGGTCATTTAATAGCACGAAAAGGTCACCATTTAGTCATTGAAGCCATGCCAGACCTACCCGAATACGAGTTACTTATTGCCGGTGATGGCGAGGAAATGCAAAGGTTAAAAAATTTAGCTAATGATTTAAATGTCTCAGACCAGGTTACTTTTCTTGGGGCGGTATCGCATAATCAACTGGTCACTATTTACAGTGCAGTGGATATATTAGTATTAGCATCGAGTCGGGAGGGCTGGGCGAATGTACTGCTAGAAGCGATGGCCTGTGGAACACCCGCGATAGCAACCAATGTTTGGGGAACCGCCGAAGTAATTACTGCACCAGCGGCGGGAATACTCATCGAAGAACAATCGGCACAAGCGATCGTTAATGCCGTTAGAATCATGGAAAAAAACAGGGCATCACGAAGAGAAACACGGGAATATGCAGAAAAATTTTCATGGGATGAAACTGTACATCGTTTGTACGATTTATTTGAAAATATTATAAAAAATCAATTGGCTTGATTTGCCTGGATACCTAATGAAAATTTTATATCACCATCGTATAGCCTCTAAAGACGGACAATATGTACACATTGAGGAATTAACAACGGCATTAAAAAGTTTGGGGCACGACATTATCATGGCAGAACCCAATGGTATTGGCCAAAAAAGTTTTGGCAAAAGCTCAAATACTGTACAAACGATGCGTAAAATATTGCCCGGATTTTTGCATGAAATTATTGAATTCTCTTATACATTTTTTGACTTTATAAAATTATCAATGCTTATTGTAAAACATAAGCCTGATTGTATTTATGAGCGCTATAATTTATTCTTTCCATCAGGCATATGGGCCAAGAAAATTTTTAAATTGCCATTACTGTTAGAAATTAACTCGCCCTTATATGAAGAAAGAAAAAAGAATGGAGGTATAAAGTTAAATTTTCTAGCCGAGTGGTCGGAGGACTTTGTATGGAGAAATGCAGAATATGTTTTACCCGTTACCTTTGTATTAGCAGAAAAAATAAAACGAAGAAAGGTTGCTGGCGACAAAATTGTTGTCATACCCAATGGCATCAACCGGGTACGTTTTAATAGCACGGACAAAAGTGCTGATATAGTTGAACGGTTACACTTGAATAACAAACTTGTTCTGGGTTTTGTAGGCTTTGTGAGGGAATGGCATAGGTTAGATCGTGTGCTTGATGCCATTGCTAACAATAAATCCGAAAATTGGCATTTATTGTTAGTGGGTGATGGCCCTGCCAGGGAGTCCATAGCGCTACAGGCTAAACAACAGGGCATCGGCGATAGAATAACGATAACGGGCATTATTGATCGCGATGAGATTGCGCGTTATATAACGGTTTTTGACATTGCATTATTGTCAGATGTAGTGGAGTATGCCTCCCCGCTCAAGTTATTTGAATATATGGCGTTAGGTAAGGCTGTTTTGGCGCCTGACCGCGATAATATACGGGAAATCCTAACACATGAAAAAAATGCGCTTTTATTTAATCCCGATGATGATCAATCCTTTATGCAACACTTAAATTGTTTGTGTACAAACAAAGAAACCAGAGAACGCCTAGGACTTGCAGCAGCTAAAACGATTGAAGATAAAAAGCTATATTGGGAAGAAAATGCACGGCGTGTTGAAGAGTTATTTAATCAATTAAGAAAAAATTAATTTGAAAATGAGCCTGGTTAAATCGAAAAGTTTAAATCGTAGCGGTTCTCAAAAAACACAAGGTTAAAACAGAGATCATCATGATTAATTATGAACAAGATTTTTATGGTTGGACGCAAGAACAAGTCGGTTTATTAAGGCAAGGGCAGTTAGATGCTTTGGATGTTACCAATTTGATCGAGGAAATAGAAACAATGGGAAGAAGCGAAAAACGAGAACTGCAGAGCCGTTTGATGGTGCTGCTCGTTCATTTGCTTAAATGGAAGTATCAACCGGCCAGACGCGGCAGAAGCTGGCAGCTGACTATTGAAGGACAACGTGAAAATTGCTTTGATGTTTTAGAAGATAGCCCTAGCTTAAAGTCAAAACTGGAAGCTATTTTGGTTAGATCATATTCCAACGCCAGAACAACAGCATCAAAGGAAACGGGTTTTGATAAAAACAATTTTCCTGCAACATGCCCTTGGACTTATGATCAGATTACAGATAGCACCTATTACCCTGATTAATTATAAAGGTTATCAACTTATTTTAGCCATCGGAAATAATAATGCCACCTGCCATAGTTTTACATTTAGTATATCGCTTTGATATAGGCGGATTAGAAACGGTTCTGGTTAATTTAATCAATACACTCCCGACTGATAAGTTCAGGCATGTAATTGTAGCTTTAACAGATTCAAATCCGCAAATGGTAGCGTCAATAAAAGCAGATAATGTTGAAGTTATTGAATTGCACAAGCAGCCCGGCAATGACCCTAAAATACATTACCGATTATGGCAATTATTCAGGCAGTATCGCCCACAAATAGTCCATAGTTATAATCTTGCAACCTTGGAATATCAATTGGTAGCATTTTTATCAGGTGTCCCTTTACGGATTCATGCAGAACACGGTCGTGATATCTATGACCTTGATGGCTCCAATAAAAAATATCAAATTTTACGCCGTCTGGTTAACCCTGCTATCCATTATTGGGTGCCTGTTTCCGAAGAATTAGCCCAATGGCTGGTCAATACCGTAAAAATACCCGCGTCTAAAGTCAACCGCATTTACAATGGCATCGATTTAACACATTACCAACCCATTGAAAGAAACCATGCCGTTTTTACTGTAGGCACAGTAGGGCGTACTGTGGCGGTTAAAAATCAGCTATGTCTGGTTAAAGCAGTCGAGCAATTGCTAGTGCGTAATCCACAGCTTAGGCTAAAGTTACAGTTGTTGATTGTCGGAGATGGTGAGTTGCTACCACAATTGCAAACTTATGTGCATGAGCATCAATTGCAGGATTGTGTACATTTATTGGGCGCCAGAACAGATGTCGCAGATATTCTAAAAGATTTTGATGTGTTTGTGTTGCCGTCGTTAGCCGAAGGCATAGCGTTAACCTTGCTGGAAGCAATGGCGAGTGGCTTGCCGGTGATTGCGACGAAGGTAGGGGGAAATCCTGAAATAATAGATTCAGGGATCAATGGGCAATTGGTGCCGGTGCGAAATGAACAGGCCTTGGCTGATGGTATTGCAAACTATCTGGATAACGCCCAATTACGCCAACAGCATGGTGCCGCTGCCAGAAGCAAGGTTGAACAAGCATTTAGTCTGCAGGCAATGGCTAGAAATTACCTTAATCTTTATCAATACGAAGATCGCACTAAAATATCAGAGCAGAACGGTTCAGCGATGCCAAAAAACAATTAATTGAGCGATTGCTGCTAGATCACATATCCTTGTGTGGTTTCAGGTTAGCGGTAATAATATTTATATAAGTTCCGTCGTGCGCGCGTTGAAAGGGTAGCCAGCAGCAATGAAAACAGCAATTAATCAATGGCTAAAGAACACGTTTGAATTAGTGCACAGCCATGACAACAAAAAAAATATCTCTTCAATGGAAGGCATACGCGGCATAGCTGCTTTCTTGGTTTTTATAGAGCATTATGTCGCCGTGTTGGAGGAAAAAATTGGCATTAGCCAGCAACACTTCGTTTACGAATTGTATTTATGGTTCAGAAATATTGGCAGTGTAGGGGTTGATCTATTCTTTGTACTCAGTGGATACCTCATTTACGGAGCCATTATTTCCAAACACCGGGCATTCATGCCGTATATCTTAAGGCGCATTCAACGCATTTATCCTACCTTCATTGCCGTTTTTATCATTTATCTTGCACTATCTTTTTTAATACCTGAAAAAAGCAAAATCCCGACTGAAACAATCGCAGCATTGGGTTATTTATTGCAAAGTTTTCTGCTGATGCCACCCCTATTTTCAGATACGGAGCCTTTAATTACCGTTGCTTGGTCACTCAGTTATGAGATGTTTTTCTACCTGTTTATGCCCCTACTGGTAGGTCTATTTCGGCTTAGGCGATGGCAAGCCAACCAGCGTATATTATTTTTTTTAATTGCGACCGTACTCGGTTATATGTACTTTTTCAGTAATCAAGGGCATCCTAGAATGCTGATGTTTATTTCCGGTATTTTGTTATTTGAAGTCATCAATAACAAGCAGACACAAAAAACAACGCCGTACCTTGGCGGTGTATTATTCGTACTCAGCCTGATAGGCATTGTGCAATTAATGCTTTTTAAAATTCCCCATGGTAGTTGGTGGCGTATGGTTATCATTTACTTGGGCTTTTTTATGTTGTGTTATGAATGCTTTAGTTGGCGCAGTCCGTCTGCAAAACTTCTCAGCCTAAGACCATTGCGCTGGCTTGGCAATATGAGCTATTCGTATTATTTAATTCATGGGCTTACAGTGCAGTTTGTAATCATGCTTTTTGCAAAATCCTATTTTAATGCACAGTTTGAAAGCACATGGGGGTTTATAAGCTTTGGTGTATTTGTTTTTATGGCGACGCTCATACCGGCAACACTGCTATTTGTGTGCATTGAAAAACCCTTTTCTTTAGTTACGAAAACTCACAAATTAATAAAATCATGATTGAAACACTAATGTTCGGCATGCAACTCATATCAATAACTTACCTTTGTTACTGGGTGTATAAAAGCGATAGTGATAAGGATTAAGTGCAATGCGTGACTTAACATTACTGGCTGTTTTACCGCTATTGATGTTTTTTGCCTTCAAAAGACCGTTTATTGGCATTGGCTTGTGGTTATGGACATCGGCCTTTCAGATCAATGCGCTGGTGTATAGTTTCGCTTCGTCGATAACCTATAATCGATTTTTTGCAATTATCACCATGCTGGCTTATTTCGCCAGCAAAAATAAGCCGAAATTTAAATGGGATAAAATATCCATACTTATTTTAATATTTTTCATTTGGACAACACTGTCTTCATTATTATCTGATGCTGATGCTGATACAGTGTGGGAAAGATGGAACTTTTTTATGAAAATTATCCTGTTTTATTTTTTTTCGATTGCCATCCTGGAGCGAAAATTACATGTTGACTTTATAATCTGGATATTAGTATTGTCTATTGGTGCATTAGCGGCTAGTGAGGGGTTAAAGTTTATTGCATCAGGTGGAAGCCATAGGTTTGGTTATTTAATAGGAATAACTGGAGATAATAATTTTTTTGCGGTAATGATTTTAACCTTATTGCCGCTGTCATTTTATTTAGTGACGCAAACAACACATAAATTCATCAAGCAAGGTTTAGTATGGGTTGTTATATTGATGGTTTTGGGGTTGATTAGTACCTATTCTCGATCTGGATTTGTTGGGTTGGCTGTTTTAGGCATTTTTTTTATTAAAAGCAGCAAAAGGAAAGTATTGTGGATAACAATATTTGCTATAGTTATCAGTTTATCCGCTGAGATATTACCAGAAGAATGGTTTTCCCGAATGAATACGGTTGAAAGTGCGGAGGGGGACTCTTCATTTATGCATCGAGTTATGGTCTGGAAGATGTGCGTCCTCATTGCGCTAAATAACCCTTACTTTGGAGGTGGCTTTAAGGCTGTCGAAAACCTGCCCATTTGGCAAAAATATGTCGGTGACTTTTATATTCTTGATTTTATACCCACCCCTGATGCGGACTTTAATGAATCAGTACGGGCATCCCATAGTATTTACTTTCAAGTGCTCAGTGATCAGGGTTTTGTGGGGTTAGGCCTATTTTTATTAATCATAGCCAGTGCTTATATAAAAATAGGGCAAATAGAACAACGGGCTAAAACAAATGGCATGGAGGACTGGGTTTTTAACCTATTAACTATGCTACGGTTATCGATCACCGTCTATTGTATTTCCGGAGGGACGGTTGCTATTGCCTATTTTGATTTTTTTTATGCTGTATTGGCGATTATCTTTGTGTTAGATAACCGCATTGTGTCTGAAAAAATTATACAACCGAGGAGGTAATTGATGGAAGACGAGATAATAATTTGCGTTGTTGCGCACAATGAACAAGATAGGATCATAGAGTGTTTAGTACAAATTGCCAATGCAATCCAGTATTCCACCTATCAATTTCAAGTTGAAATTATTGCCAATGGCTGCACCGACTACACCGTAAAACTCTGCGAAGCATTTTGTAAAATCAATCCTGAACATTTTACCTTACATGATTTGGCTATGGGTGATAAAGCAAATGCCTGGAATTATTTTAGTTATCAGGTCAATAAAGCGAATAGCCTAGCAATTTATATCGATGGCGACTGTTTTATTTCAATTAATGCACTGGAAGACATGGTAAAAACCTATTTGACTAATAAAGGGGTCAATTCAATTGCAGGCTTTCCGGCAACAACAGGGCGCGGGGCATTAAACTGGCGAAGAAATTTAATAGAGAATGGCGAAACCCCAGGCAATTTTTATGCACTGACACCACAGTTTTTAGAAAAAATAAAAGCGTTAGACTTTAAGTTACCCATCGGGTTAATTGGCGATGATAGTGTCCTAAGCTGGGTGTGCGGAAATGACCTTTCAATAAAAAATGAACGCAATAAAGCTAATTTTGGATTATCTATCAATTCTCTTTTTTATTATGAAAGGCTTCTGCCTAATTCAATAAAAAATATCAGAAGTTATTTACGACGGTTAGACCGCTATAGCTTAAGACGTTACCAACAAAAATGTATTAGAACTTATGTCGATCAATATGATTTTTCATCATTACCGCATACGATTGAAGAGCTATATAAATTTAATACTAAGTTATCGTTAAAAGACATTCGCCTGGATTTTGTTAACATTATTTTTGATATTAAAAATATTATCTTCATAAAGAAATGGTGAATGCAAGTTTTTAATCCTTGAAGCAGTTAAAGCATTTAGGGTAGAGCTTCAAAGGGATTGGCTGATAATAAAGTAATAAAGAATAAGTTTTTTACTAGATCATTGTGACCATTAATAAAAAGATATTATTTCAGGCAGCTTGCTAACATCAAAATATGATAACGTAAGAGTTCAGTAGAAGTGAATAAATTTATTGAAACGGAGGATAGATGAAAGATGAAAAAAAAATTGTATATGTAATAATCCTTAATTGGAATGGATGGATAGATACAATTGAATGCCTAGAAAGTATTTTCCAACTTAAATTAATCCAATTTAAAGTAATAGTTTGTGACAATGCATCAAATGATAATTCATTAGATAAAATATCAAATTGGGCTGATGGTGTTTTAAACGCAAGGAAAACTGAGTTTATTAATATGCCGTTAGCAATAAAACCTATCCAAACTATTAAAATATCACGAAGTGATGTTGAATATGCAATTGTTGACCAGAATACTCCCCCCTTGATACTTATAGATAACACAGA
Organism: Methylovulum sp.; assembly: GCA_030689765.1. Taxonomy (GTDB): domain Bacteria; phylum Pseudomonadota; class Gammaproteobacteria; order Methylococcales; family Methylomonadaceae; genus Methylovulum. The sequence goes on along the minus strand of JAUYEP010000127.1, from coordinate 24,157 downwards.
AAATTTAGGCTTTGCTGGGGGATGTAATGTCGGCGTTCGTTATGCATTAAAAGACCTTCAATGTAGTCATGTTTGGTTGTTAAATAACGATACTGTAGTTGATGAGAATGCACTAGAGGAAATGATTAAAATGTGTAATCTCAATCCTAGTATTGGAATTTGCGGCAGCCAAGTGCGTTATTATCACGCCCCAAATATTATCCAAACGTTAGGAGGAAAGCTTAATACGTGGTTATGTACTACGCATACGTTATTTGGCGGGAAAGATGCTGCATCAATAATTACGCAACCAACGGAAATTGATTTTGTGCCGGGCGCATCTATGTTAGTTACGCGGCAATGGTTAGAGCAAGTTGGCCTGATGTCGGAAGAATATTTTTTGTACTTTGAAGAAATTGATTGGGCCGAAAGAGGTAAAAATATATTCAATTTAGCCGTTTGTATAAAAAGCATTGTGTATCATCGGGGGGGGGCAAGTATTGGGAATCCATCAGAATCTGGTGAGCGAGGAATGCGATCAGAGTATTATTTACTTAGGGGTCGATTAATGTTTGCCCATAAATTTTATAGAAGTCGGCTTTTGATTGTATATTTTGGAATGTTTGGTTCAATATTAAAACGATTATTAAACAAAAAATGGAAGAGGGCTGGTGTTGCATGTTGCGTATTACTGGGTATTAGGCCTAAATCTATAAATATTGGGTAAGTAACAAAGCATAAATCTTGGTATATTTTTAATCACTAAAATATTTAACTTGTTGAAAAATAAATTTTTTAAATATTTATAAATGTACGAAAACTTATGATGGATTACTTATAATAAAAAACAAAATAAAATGTTAAGAGCAGCTGAGATAATGAAATGAATACAATACCTATGTACTATGCATTAACCCGTTGTGAAATGATATATTTTTTACCAAAAAATTATAGTAAAGTGCTAGAAATAGGTTGTGGCGAAGGTGGTTTTTTTCAAAATTTAGATAATCATTGTGAAATCTGGGGAATTGAGCCAGATAAAAAATCAATTGAAAGGGCTTCCAGTAGTTATTATAAAACATTTAACGATTTTTTTGATAATGTGGAAAAAGAAATTCCTGATAGCTATTTTGACTTAGTCATTTGCAATGATGTAATTGAGCATATGGAAGATCATAATGAGTTTTTTTATAATATAAAACAAAAAATGGCTCCAAATGCCTATTTAGTAGGTTCAATTCCAAATGTAAGATATGTTTATAACTTGTTTGGATTATTGATATTAAAAGATTGGAGGTATTCTAGCTGTGGAATTTTAGATTACACTCATCTAAGATTTTTTACTGAGAAATCTCTTAGGAGGACTTTTACAGAGAATAGTTTTAAAGTTAATAAGTTTTGTGGTATCAATAGCGTTTTTAATAGACGCAAAACAAAAATTATTTTTATTGAAAATATAATAACGGCTTTAATTATTATTATTACGTTCGGGTTTTATCATGATATAAAATTTCCACAATTCGGTTTTCAATTACAAAAATGATTATCAAACTGTCCATTCGTTCATTTCCTCAAATGGAAGCATGAGCGCTTAAGTAACCATGCTTAAGTTTTGGTATATTTTTACAACATAAGTCATTGAAAATAAAATATACTGACGAACTGAAATTTTTGTCTGATTACTTAACGCGGTTTCGTTTCAGCAAACAGCCACTCACCAACATTAGGCGTTATAATATCATTAACAATCAGATATAAAAGATTCGAATCATATTGTATTACGGCTCCGATTGTGGGGGATTGCTAACGAGAATCCGCATTAGGTTACAGTTTCAAACAATAATTGCCAAAAACTAAAGAAATGACAACGATAATCATTACAGAAAGCCAGTTAAAAGAAATTTATGCGGTAGAAGAGTTTGCAAAAAATGGTGATTACAACAAGCTGGACATCATCAAAACGATAGACTACATGAATAAGCTTTATATCGATAGCATCAGCAAACATAATTGCTTGTCGGAAAGTGTGCTTTGCGATTGTGGGGCTGGGTTCGGTTGGTTGTCATTTGCCTTTTTATTAGCCGGTGGAAAGAAAGTGGTTATTGTAGAACCCCACAAAAATAAATTAATTGCAGCGAAGAAAATAGCAAAAATTTTAAAGGTTGACTCACAATGCGAGTTTAGAAGCGATTATTTGCAAGCTATTGACTTGCCCGACAATGCAATTGATATTTTTGTTTCTGTAGAGACGCTAGAGCATGTCGGCGAAAAAAACATAATACCTTCGATTGATAATATGTTGCGATTGACAAAATCGATGGTTATTGTCACCACACCTAATCAAATTTCACCCTGGGTCAGCCACGATAGCAAAGTGATTTTTTCTCATTGGTTACCCATAACTTGGCGACCGTTTTATTGTCGATTGTTTGGCAATCATAATAAAACATTCAATCATTTTGTTAAGCCTTGGCAGCTTTTTAGTTGGCGGAAAAAATTTGTTCCCATATCTAAAGCGTTAACGTTTGAAAGCTATGAGGCGTGGCTAGCGCATTACCCCTTTTATAGTCCGTATGGTGGACATTTTAAGCAGGCGCCCTCATGGCCTATGAAGCTGTATTTTAGAATTATTTCAACTCTATTTGGTCGATACAGTTTTTGCTTCTGCCCTAATTTAGCGAGTGTATGGATTGCAAAAGCTAAAAAATAAGCGCCAACCTGTGCATTTCAAGTCGTCTCATGGAAATGTTAATTCTCTCTCATCACCATTTATTGCGCGTATGGGCAAACTTGCTGCGAATTTGGCTCGGTGAAGCGCTATTATGCCTACCCAACCAGGATCAAAAGCAAGCCAACGATTATTAAATGTAACTATATGAGGTCTTTTTGTCAGGAATAAGTAAACAAGTACTAGCAGGGTCAATCTGGATGGTCGGCATGCAATGGGTCATCAAACTGTTGGGTATAGTTAGCACCATCATATTAGCTCGATTATTGCTGCCCAGTGATTATGGTATTGTCGCTATGGCTTCGTTAGTTGTGTCATTATTGCAGACTATCACTGAAACAGGTATTGCTCCGTATTTAATCCGGAAAAGTGATATTGTAAGAAAAGATTATGATACGGCATGGACTTTAAAGTTATTCATTTATATTTTTCTTGGTCTAATCTTATTTTTTTTCGCTGAATACTTTGCTGGTTTTTTTAATAATCAGTTATTAACGGATGTCTTTAAGGTATTAGCGGCAAATGTCGCGATAAGTGGCTTCCTAAATATTGGCTTGATTGCATTACAAAAGAAGCTTGAATACGGGCGGATCTTTCTTCATGGCGTCATTGTTAAAATTTCTGGTTTTATCGTAACCGTTTATTTTGCTTATTTGTTAAAGAATTATTGGGCTATGGTGTATGGGACTTTGGCAACAACCATCGTTAGTGTGTTGTTTAGCTACGTCGTTTCTAGGTATATCCCCAAACTAACCGTATCCGGATTCCGTCAGCAATGGGCCTTTTCTAAATGGTATTTAATTAAGAATTTTTCGGGTTATGCACGGATGAAAACCGATCAGATTGTAGTTGGTAAGTTCCTGGGGGTTGAAATGATGGGACGTTATACAATGTCCTTAGAGCTGGCAGATTTGCCTGCATCGGAAGTCATTTATCCGGCTTTGGCACCTGTCTATGCAGGCTACGCGAAGCTATTAAACGAACCAGATAAACTGGATAATGCCTTTATTACAGTTGTCGGGCTTGTCTCGGTTATTGCATTGCCTATGTTTATGGGACTGATGGTGATAGCCGAGGAATTCATTCCGTTAATGTTGGGTGAAAAATGGTTAAGCATTATTCCACTTTTTCAATCTGCACTGATATTAGTTATGACCCAACTGTACACTTATGTACTAAGCAATTATTTAACGGTTGTAGGAAAAATTAAGTTATTGTCATTAATGGATTGGGGAATGGTTATTTGTTTAATTCCAGTTTTAATCTATTTGTCGCTTAACTACAATGCTATTTATGTTGTGTTTGGCAGGGCCTTTTTAGCCCTCTGCGTTATGCCTTTTTTTTTAATTTACATTAAAAAGTTCAATAAGTTATCACTACTACGTGTTTTTATGGTAATAATTCGCCCGCTTGCTGTTACGCTAATTATGGGGGCAGTTGTTTGCTATGTCGCCCAATTTCTTCCAAAAGATATGATGGTTGCTTTAATAATTAAAATTACAACCGGTATTTTTACCTATTCCATTTTGTTGCTGGCGCTATGGTGGATAACTGGAATGCGAGAAGGGGGGGAGCGCTTTATATATGGCAATTTAAAGGCTTATGTTTCACGTATATAAATTGCCATGTTACTGTTAACATTAACTGACTGTACCCCAATTTCAGATAACATCTAGGTTGTCGAAATTTACTGGTTTTTAGCTAATTTTTACTTTTGCTCTTTGGGTTTATTATTGCAATAAATTATTTTTATTTAAAAATTTATGGCAATATTCCATTTTACAAAAAAGTGGGATATTAAAATCTAATGAAAACGGCATATTTCTGCATCCTATCATCTTAGAGTAGATGTTAGCTCTTGTATCTACCCGACTTAAGCCAATGCTGACAGTACACAAGATGCTGAAATGGGGTTCGTTAAGTTGAAAGTCGAAAAATTACGGATAGGGTGTTGGTCGTAGTAGGGTAGGGTGGGCAGGCGGTTTTGCCCACCGTTTAGCATCGCGGCATCGTTACGCGTGGGCAGAAAAGCGTTGCCCACCCTACCTGGCTGCTTTGTGTCCGGAAAAGTGTTGACACATCATATTGAAACCGCTGTAACAAAAGATGAAAATGCTGTAATAGTTATGACAGCATCGAAAATATTTTTTTTATAAATTTGTTGACGTTCCTTGCTGAGTTAAACTCACCACCAACACCGCATAAACCATCCCAACATCCTAATACGCATGCACTTATTAATTCTGGTTGATTATTTAAGTCTGCCATGCGTTTATTGGTGCGATCAATATTCCACCATGCGCGTTTTATGTACTGCGTAAAGCCAAGATGTTTTTTCCATAAAAATAAACTGTTACGGTTTGTGTAGTAATAATAGTAAGGTTTTCTGTGTCCTGTATGTCCTTCGTGCCAAATTTTAGCATCGTAAACGGTTATATTTTTATAACCTGCCTTTGCACTTCGGATTGAATAGTCAAGATCTTCGGCATAAGCAAAAAATCGTTCATCAAGCGTACCTATGGATTTAATGGTATGTTTAGGTATTAATAAGGCCGTTCCCCATAAAATAATGTTGTAAGGAGTCTCTTTTTGCCACTGTTGTGAAATTAGTATATCGGTTGTTTCTTCCATCATTAGTTTTGATAAGTCAAAGCATGTACCACAATTTTGTATTTTATCCGTTGTTCCTGCCTCATAAATCACAGGGCTTAATAAACCGATATTTTTATCATTTTCCGCTGCGTTAACCAATTTATCTAAACAATCAGGCTCAACGGTAGCATCATTATTAAGTAACCAAACATAATCCGCTCCAGTATTGATAGCTTCTTCCATAGCGCCATTATTTCCGCCAGTGAAACCTAAATTAGTTGAATTACATTTAAGTTCAATATTCGAACTTTGAGAAAGAATTTCAATAGACTCATTTGTGGAACCATTATCGATAACTATAGTTTCAAAGTTATGATATTTCAATGAATCTAATGACTTAATGCACGAAATTGTTTTTTTATAGTCATTCCAATTTAGAATTATTATATGGACTAAAGGTTGCATACTGAATTACTTTTAAATTAATAGTATTTATAGGGGAATAGTTTAAAAATCAATTTATATAAAAAATGATTCACTGGTTTTCTTTTTAGCCACTTAACATAGGGTTCTTGTAAAAATCCATTTTTATTAAGCCAATTAAGTCCACTATGTGTATAGGCAGGGTTATTTGTTACACGATACAAATTAAGATTATCGGGCAAGCCATATTTAAAACTTTCATCATATTTGTGTAAAAGTTTACTTGGAACTATATAATCCTCCCAATTTGTATAATGTATGTGCCCCCAGTTATTAGATAATTTATGATTCTCTAATCGAGTGTTGATACGTAATTGTATTTGTTCAGGGGAACGATATTGATAGTGTTTGAGAAGTAAGTTTTTAGACGCCATTTGTAATGGTGATGAGGAAGATTTACAGTCTTTTTCATTATGCAAGTAAGCAGGAATATGCTTCATCAGCCTTACTTCACCCCAATTGATGAGATAATGCGACCGTTGTAGCTCTGGTGATATATTATTATTATATCTAATATCTTTATCTTGTTCTGTTATGTAGAATTGGGCGCTGAGTGACTTTATGCATGTTGCCTTTTCAGCTTCTGCAAGCCTAATAATATCCAAGGGGTTATCAACATAAAACTCATCTGAATCGATTATCGCAAACCAATCGCCCTCTTTAAAATGTTCCTGGTTTGTATAAAGTAAGTCGAACTTTAGTTGATCTGAAAATGTAAGCCCTGTTTGTTGTGGATTGTGCAATAAGTCCGCATATTTTTTTGCACTTTCAAAAGTATTATCTTTAGAACCTGTATCATAAAAAAATATCTTCTCAAAACAGTTCATTTGCCGCAAATGGTTGAGGGTGTGTTCGATCACATCCCCTTCATTTTTACTGAGCATAATGCCAAATAGTCGCATAAATCAATATCCTTTTTGGGTAATTAAACGCAAGAAAATAAGAAGGGTATATGCCAACCATTTAATACTAAATCTAATTGACAAAGCCTCTTTTGCATATAATAAAGCTAAATCATATTTTTTTTCCTTTAATAAGAGCTCTGCAATATGTTTCAATAAATAAGATTTTCTTATTTTGCAGAAGCTAATAACGCTTTTATTTTTTAGAAATAAAATACCTTTATCAACAGCCCTTAATTGAAACAGCTTTTTTTGCAAGTCTGAGTGCACCGTTGATGCATTATTTTTTTTAGATTGATCTGGAATATTGTGCCGGGCTATTACGTTCGGATTATGAATAATATTATCAGCTTCGTCTATTAAGCGGAGATAAATATCCCTATCAGGTTCGTAACGTAGGCACTCATCCATACCGCCAATTGATTGATAGAGTGATTTTTTAACAATTATGCAATTCAAATGACAAAAATTGTCGCTTACTAACAGTTGTTCGGCTGTTAATTTATATGCCCCATTGTTATCAGCGTGTAAATTAAGAAACAGTTTATCCGGCAAATCATCAATCCAAACATCTTTAATAACTTCCCCTTCAACCGAGAAAGCCCACTGATTGGTAAGGTATAAGTCCACATCAGTATTTTGTGAGGTAATAGAATAAAATGCGTTGGCTAAATGATTTGTGTCAGTCCAATAGTCATCATCATCCAAAAAACCGACATATTTTCCTCGCGATTTATCTACAGCATAGTTTCTCGCAAAGCAATGTCCATGACCATTGGGTCTGTAGATAAGCCTTAGAAAGGTTACTCTGTCACTATATTGCTTTATTATATTTTGGTATTTTTTATGGTTATCATCATTTGAGCCATCATCTATTATGAGTATCTCATAACCATTAAATGATTGCTTTATAACTGAGTCTAAAGCTTTTAAAAATAAATCTGTTCGATTTCGGGTCGGAATGATGATGGAAAAAAAAATGTCATTATCGATAATATTCATCAGCAGTACAATTATAAATCAAGATCTTGATATAAAATTTTTTGCTATGTCAATACAGAATATTTTTGAATATAAGATAGACAGAGTAAAAGACAGCCATTTAATTGTGGGCAATACGCCTAAAGCTTCTTTGGCATAGTAAAAGGCTTCATTTTTCCTCTTGGCTTTGTAAAGAGCCTCTGTTATATGTTTAAGCTCATAGCCTTTTGCTATTTTACAGTAAGCTGTTATTTCCGGATTTTTAGACAGTAATATACCCTTATCATATACCCGCAATTGAAAAAGTTTTTTCTCATAAATTGAGATCATGGTGGACATGTTGTCCGCTTTTTTTTTGTCTGGGATATGGTGTTTGGAAATAAAGTCAGGATTGTAGAGTATATTATCCGCAGTATCTATTGCCCTGATATAGATATCCCGGTCACATTCATAACGAATGCCCTCATCCATGCCGCCGATAGCATGATATAGAGCATTATTGAAAATACTGCAATTAAGGTGGGCAAACCCACCGCTACTTAATAGAAAATGAGTATCGACGATAAAAGTTTCTTTATATGCCCGAGCTTGTACTTTTGCTTTAGGTATTAAGTCTTCAATCCATACATTGGCATTTTGTGGCTCACCATTTGAGAAATAAGCTTTTTGGTTGCTGTAAAACAGATCAACTGTTTTGTGGTATGTCGAAATATGGCTGTGGGCTTTTTGCAAGTATTGATTATCAGTCCAGTAGTCATCATCGTCGAGAAAACAGAGGTACTTCCCTTTAGCTAGATCAGCGCCATAATTCATGGAATAACTTTGGCCATGCCCATTAGGGCGATGTACAAGATAATGAAACTGAATGTCTGGATAATGCCTTTCCAGTAATTTATATTGTTCCAAAAATGGACTAATTGAGCCGTCATTTATAATAATAATTTCTTTTTGGGCAAACGTTTGTTCATAAACTGATTTAAGCGCCAGCAAAAATAATTCGGGTCGGTTTCGGGTTGGGATAATGATCGAAAAAAAAACTTCATCTGTCTCGTTGGGCATTATCTGGTACTCCTGAATAATGAAGGCGATTATCAATCAATAGCCTATGTGTATTTTTAGTGCGAAAAATCGCCGTTTCCCTAGTATATTAGGCAATTCATAATGAAAATATTTTTATTATGTTGTATGACTGATTTAGGTACCAATGCCGCATTGTTTTATCCATTTCTAAAGTTATCTTTTAGTTGCTTTAGGCCAACACTAGTTCCGCTTATTTCAGAAGCAAAAAAATTACAATACTGCTCTATCGTTTTTAAAAATGCTTCAAGCTCAATTTCATTCTTTACATACGGCGAACCGCCCAGCATTAATGTGGAGCTATGATACGTCAAACAAAAAACTTTATGCCCTTGTTTAAGCATGCTTAAAGTTAAGCGTTTAAGTTCGTCAAAAGAGTGCCCTTCGGGTGACAATCTAATGCGTTCAAACAGGCCTAGCCTAGAGAAAATTGCCGGTATTCTAAGTTTAACTAACGGCTGCTGGGTAATGATGGATTGTAAACGATTACCTGATTTTGATAAAAAGCCGACATAATTAAAACTAAGCGGTACTTCAAATAAGCTGTCCTGAGCAAACCAATAAGGTGTTAAAGGCAGCATTGAAAAATCAGGCCCTTCGATGGCGTTGAAATTGGTATGGGGGACTACGCTGCAATCAATGGCATAACCCAGCTTTGTCAATATGTCGGTTGTATTAGGGCCAACGCCATAGCGCCCCGCTTTATAGATAGTTGGGCTAAAACCAAAATTGTCCGCTATGGTTTGGGTGAGTATTTTTAGCTTTTCATATTCCTGTTCATAACTTAGGTTGCCGGGAAACGAATTGCGGTTATTGACTATTTCAGTGAACGGCGGGGTTACCCACGGGTGTAAATGGGCGCCAATGTCACACAGCTTATCGTCATAAAATGCCTTGAGCGGTTGGATACCATCGGCTTGGTTGGCTACAGGATAGTCAATGACATAGGTTGGTTTGATGCTGTATCTGGCAAAAATTCTTTGGGCTTTTTCCTGATGGGCGATATTTTTAACGCTGATGGCATCACGGCGCAATGGCGCTTTCCAGTTAAATTCTTCTTCGGTATCTATAACCACGCATAAAATCGGCTGCTTTAGCCCCGATAAGTCAATTGTGTTTTTGGGTGGGTTAAGCATGTTGGTTAAAGTTTATTTAATTGACTGATGAAGTTTTTGATTTGGTTAAAACAGCGGCGGTATTCGTCCAATGTTTTACCGTATGGGTCACTGATTTCAAGCGGTGATTTTTCATCAGCATCAAGCGCACTGAGTAAATAGGTTTTGCGTGACTGTTTAGGATACTGTTGAGTCAGTTTTTCAATATGTTCAATTTCCATCACAAAAATTAAGTCTGCTGTGTTAAGCATGTTTTCCGTGAGCGAGAGGGATGACCAGTTGCTCATATCGCAGTGATATTCTTGGGCGATTTTAACCATATTGGGGTCGGCTGGGCGTTGGTTTTTGGGATGAAAACCAGCTGATTGGACGCTAAACCGTTTGTTGTCTCGCTGATGGTAAAGGCATTCTGCTACTGCGCTTCGATTTATATTGCCGTAGCAAAGAAACCGGATGTTCTTCGCAAGTTTGAGTGGTTGTGCGATGGCTTGGGTTTGCTTAATTTTCAAGTGTTTTTTTTTCAGCCAACGTTTTCGGATATAGCCACTAATAAAATAATATAGCCACAAGCCAGTACGCCCAAGCTCGATAAATCCTGGTTTTAGATCCTTATAATAAAAAGCGTCAAAATGATGCCGGTAGTTAAAAATTGAGCAGAAATCTTTTATTAACTGGGTGGTTGTAGGCCATTTAATTAATGGGCTGTTATCACGACGGAATATGACCTGAATGTACCAATACAAGTCTTCTTTGATTTTTCTGGAAATATGGCCTGGTTCTGAATTAAATTGTTGCGGATACTGTTGATGGATTAGCATCTGATATAGAAACCAAGGAAAATCAGAACCGGCAGCGACGGCGAGCGGCAACGATCCCCAAAAGCGGCCGTTAATTTCCATTAGGCAGCTTTGATTGTTTTCTGCATTGTGCTTAAATTCAACCATGGCGACGCCATGCCAGTTGAGCGCTTTGATCAGGGCTTGTGCATAGTTTAATAGCTGCGGATGAACGGCAACGCTTTGGCGTAGGCAACTGCCACCGCCGGTTAAGGGTAATTCATGCAAACGCTGGTGTTGAAAGGCATGAATGATGGTGCCACGATCGGCGATCAGCTCTATGCCAGTGCCAGTGCCGGCAAAGTATTCTTGTAAGATTATTTCCGTGTATTTAAGTAGGTTGTGTGTTTTTTGCTGTAATTCTTCTGCGTTAAAAGCATAGTCAACTTTAAGTTTGGCGCGTATGTCGTTTTTCTGGTCGGCTATGGAGCGTGAGGGTTTGATCACTACCGGATAGTTGATCTCGGTTATGCAGTTTTCAAGGGCTTGCAGATCATCAATGTGATAGCTTTTGGGTATGGGGATGCCATGTTTTTCTGCCAGCGCAAAGGTTTTGGCTTTGTTTGTGACTATGTCCAGTGCCTGGTTATCGGCCAGGGCCAATAGGGTTCGCTGTTCGATTTGTTGGCGTATTTTTGCTAACGGTAGTGTTGTCAGTTCAGTAACAGGGATAAGCAGGGTGTAATTTTGCTCGGTTAATTTTTTGATGATCGTTTGGGTAAACCCTTCCGTAGCGGTAAGCGGGTCAGGGTAGGTAAAGAAGTGTTGCGTATATTTTGAGTAGCGGCAGATGGCTTTGTCATCAGTTGCGGCAACGGTAATCGTCAGCCCCTTTCTGCCTAATGAGCGGACAATAGACAGCGTTGAGAATTCTTCACCGTCAAGAACAAGTATTGAGTCGTTTTCTGGCTGTAATGACATTGGGTGGTTAATGAGAGAGATTTTCCAGATTTGGCAATTATATTCTTTAATGCTGGAATTGTGTAAAGCTGAATTACAATTGTATTCAATAAATGAGATTTAGGGATATGAATAAAAACATTATCATTTTGACGAGTGGTCTTTCGGGGAGTTCAGTAGTTGCCAATCTGATTTCTAAAGCAGGCTATTGGACGGGGGATTCGACTTGCAAGAAAAACGATTATGATACTCACGAGAACTGCCAGTTGGTTTTTTTGAATGATATGTTGCTGAAACACTTAGGCTATGATACTGCATACCGCTCAATTGTTAGGCTGGGGAAAGTGTCTGAGGCTGGGCACTTGTTTGATACCATTGACTTGTTGCCTTTTAAGCAGTTTGTCAGTGAATGTGGGCAGTCGGAACCTTGGCTGTGGAAAGACCCTAGGTTGTGGATTACCATGCCTTTCTGGATTCGGCTATTGGATAAAGAGAATGTGCTGGTTGTAGTGGTTGACCGCTCTGTTCAGCAACGCTGGATTTCTGAACTGCTCAGGCGCAATATCCAGTCTTTTAGTTATTGCAAGCATTATAACGACGCGATTAATCGGTTAATCAGACAGTTTGTAGCGGATCATCAGTTGCCTTGTTGTGAGTTGCTGTTTGACGATTTGATTGAACGGCCTGAAGCTACGTTGGACAGTGTTAATGCGTTTTTGGGTTGTATGTTGACGCTGGATGATTTGCAGGGAGTTTATAATAAGCCATTGTATATGAAGACCAGAGGGCTGAAGCATCTTGGTTTGGCGTTGTTGATTTATATGAAGAATTACTGGGTTAGGTTGAAGTGAATCATTGTGTTTAGTACGGCGGTAGCCCGGCAGCTTCCCGGTCAGCAAAAATTTTGTTACCGCTTGAGGTTATATGGCTTGCGCCATAGCTGTCCATGCCGATGATGGTATTATCTTTTAAGAATGTCTCGGTGCTATCCGTGGTGTTAAATAGTTTTCTTGAGTTTAGAAAACTGGCCGCTATATTAAGCTTTTTGTCAAAAATGATGTGATTGTTTTCCAGGATTACGATTTGCTTATCCAGCAAAGCTTTTTCTTCACCTAGAGCGAAGCCTATTAGTTCATCATTATCGGTGTTGGGGCCTTGTTCAAGCCAGCTGTTGCTGATAATCAATTCGCCGCCAATGGTGTTGTCTATGGCACGGGAACTTTGTCCGTTTAAGCCAGCGATTTCTGTATGGTCAATTAGCATGTGCGGGGCATTAAGTTGTATGGCGTGTCCTTTGCCTGTAGTGGATAGAATTTTGCTGTTTATGATTTCAACTGCATCATTGGAAGTGATGCTGATATTACTGGCTTTACCGTGATTAAACCCATTACGTTCAAAAACTGAGTGCTTTATCGTCAGCTTCCCTTCATTGATATTGGCTATGATACCAGCTTGATTATCATGGCAATTGAGTCTGTTGATGGTCAAGTTGCGGGCATTGGCTTCAAGCCTTAAGCAGGCTCCATTTTTATCATTAACGCTCACCCTGGAGATTTCAAGATCCTCCAGCGTGACATCGGGGGCATTGACAATTAATGCCGCTTTGCCGTCGCAAGCTGTTTGGGTTAAATGTACGCCATTTTCTTGTTGGCGGTTTCCAATAATATGTACGCTACGGTTGATGATGCCACAGGTTTCATATTTTCCGGGTTCCAGGTAGATGGTGCCATGCGTTTTTACGGCTCTGAGGGCTTTGCTTAAATCCTGATATTCACAGCCTGCATGACACACCGTGACCGAAGTTTTAAGCTTTTGCTCTTCTTTATAACGCTGTAAGGATTTTTCCTGTTGTTTGACAAGTTGATGGATTTCTTCATTAAACTGAATGGTGAGCGGGGGTAATGTATTATTTAACAGGTTGTTGCATGATGCTTGGCTATCGGAGTCAATCGCGCCTATCTTCCGTTCTAGGTTGTTTAATTGCAGGGCGCAATAATCACTGTGGGTCTGATTCTTAGCTATAGGTAATGGTTCGGATGTGGTTTGCCGCAGTGAAAAATCAGCTTTATCTGGATCGGTATACCAGCGGGTAAATTGTTGTTTGTCAACTCCCTGGCGATTATTGGTTCCGATAAGCCTTGCCTGATTTCGTTGTCTGATTGATCTTGTGAGCAGATTATTGCTGGCTGTGGCATTGGATTCTGGAAAGCGGATATCAATACCGGCAGTATTATATAGGGTGTTATTGATAATCTGGGTGTCTTTGCCTTTGTTGATGTAAATGCCGACATCGTTACAGTTCATAATGATATTATTTTGCATGATGCCTAGCTCGTGTTCGTATTGGCATTTTTTATCAAAACAAAACTGGCTGCCTGTCCCGCCGCCGCCAAAAGAAAGGCCAACTTGCGAGTGACCGGGTTGGTAGAGGTTTTTATTACAAATGACCAGATTTTCTTCGAACAAGCCGTTTTTTCCGTAACCTTTTAAATAAGCCGCATGGGAAGTTTTATTGCCGTGTAGTTTAATAAAATCGCTAATAAAATTTGCTTTTATACGCCAGTTATCACCTCCTACGACATCAATGGTATTTACCGGTGAGCCTGTATTGCGTGGCGAAGTATTCGTAAATGAGTTTTTTTCAATCAACACGTTATCCGGATAAATAATGGTGCCGTCTAGTTGTGGTAGGCCATTGCCTTTTATTGCCGAGTTAAAATCGTAAATGATATTGTTGCGCAAAATACTGCCATCTGCATTGCCAACAATGTGGAAAGCATGCTCACATTCTGTATGTGTTGCGCAATCACCTTTGATGATCAGGTTTTGAAAAGTCCAATGGGCGGCATTGACTTTAAAACCTTCTACGGTGTCGAGTTCGACGAGTACATCGCCTAATTGTCGGGCATAGATAATAATTGGTTTTTCGGTTGTACCGTTTTTGCTGATGCCAATATTGTGGCTAACTGAATAGATACCTGATTGTAGTTCAATGCCGTCACCGGGTTCAGCATTGGCAATAGCTTGCAAGAATTGTTGGCTGTTGTTTACCTGAATGAGGCGGGTGAATTTTGTTTTTTCAGCACTATCCGAAATGGTAAAAGGTTTTCCAGTTAAGGTATAGCGGCTGATGACTGGATTGTAAAGCGGGTTCGCCCCCTGTCCCCGCCATTGATAAAGGCTAGGAAAGTCCAGTTTTGCCTGGTAGGTTTGGGCATAGGCAAGACCGAGTTTTGCCTCCGTTTTTTCTATGAATAGGGTAGCTGCTTCATCGGCACTATAACCGAATTTATTAATTACATAGACGGTAATGCCTGATGCCATCATTAAGAATACGATAAAAGGTATCAATGATCGTACTAGCGTTGTTTTTTTTGCTTGTAGGATAGGTGGCATTTCTGGTTTTAGAATAGCTAGCCAGACCATTAGATAAAATAACCAGCTAATACGGGGATCATCAAAAATGCTCCCGAATATACCGACAATCATTATGCCGGTTATCGCGGCCAGCATGGCAAGCGCGTAATGGTTGCCTTGTAGTGCCTGTTTGAAAAGATGTTTCATTAAGTAAATTAGTAAGAGTGTAATCAGGCTTAGTTCGATGAGTCCGCCTTCAAAAAATGCAGAGATCCATAAGTTTTTAACATGCCATGCCAAGTGATTGCCGCTGGAAAAAAACCAATGGTCAAAGCCATTGTTGAATGTGGTGTTCTTTATGAGTTGTTTTCCATCCGGGGCAAAAATTTCTACCTGACCGATATCCAAAGTTTCACTTAGTCCGCGGTTTAGCAGGTTGATATCTACTGGAGTGATGGAGCTAAAGAGTTGTTTGGTGAAATTGTCAGATGGCAAACCATGTGTGATTGTTTGCCATTGATTGGTTGTGTTTTTTTGTGTGCTGAAACCAAGCCATTGACATTCATCCTGGAAGCGCAAAATATTTTTGTTGCAAAATTCGACCAGTAGTTTTTGAGGTTTTTCAGAGGGGGTACGGAGGGTGATTTTTACTTTATAGTTACCGGTTTGGTTTGCAGGGAATCGTTGGATAACATTTAAGGTGCCTTGTTTATCGCTGGGGCTAAAGCGAAGGAAGTGGGTGCGTTTATCCGCCAGTTTTTCATCCATTAACCAAAAACGCGCCATGGTAAGGCCTGTAATATCATAGCTAAAATAATGATTTGGATAACTGCCTTTGCCATTTCCGAAAATAAAGGGAATGATCCCTTCTTTACTGATATTTAGTGTGTTTTCCCAGTGTGTTAGACGTTGGTCAAAACTATCTTGTAATGTTGAGAATCGTTGGCCGATATATCCACCCCTGAAAATACTGATGGTTATGAGTAAAGCAAGTGTGACAAAAACAATAGATGAGCGTATTTTGTGTTTGGTTATTATTTGCGGCGTTTTTATGCTTCCTAGCATTAAAATGGCAATCACGACAAATACAGCCAGATAATTGGTGCGCGTAAAGGTGACTAGAATGCCGTAAAGTCCGCCAATAAAAATAAGTAGCCCCAAAAACCGCAACCAGGGGTTGTTGAAGCTATAAAATAAAACAATAAAAAATGGAAAAGCCAGGAACAGGTAACCGTCCAGCATTTCCCCACCGAGCAACAAGCCTGAAAACATGCCCGAAATGCGGTAGGTATAGGAGAAGTCAAAAAAACCAGGAAGTACCGTTCGCTCCCATATTATGGATAATATGGTTAAGATCAAGCCAGATATAATGCCTAAACTAAGAAGCTTGGCGGTGGGTGCGCCTTGATTTTTTTCATAGGCTAAAATAGGTAAAAAACAGAGTGCTGAAAAAAAACCTTTGGCGACACGTATGCTGTTATATTCAGCGAGATAAGCATAAAAAGGTAAAGGCGGGAGGAGTTTGACCGAGTAGCCAATGAATGTACTCATGCTAAAGCTAAGTGTTAGAAATAGAATAAGCCATTTGACGTGCCCTAGCTGTTTTATAAAGCTAAAATCCAAGCGGTTAAATAATAATGAAACAGCAATGCTGGTGAGTATAACAAGGTCAAACTCGGTGACAAGTATGCGGCCAGACCAAGGCGTGAAGTCTAATATGGGAAGTAAAGTGGGAAGTATGATTAACCAGAGTTTTGACCAGTAGCTTAATCCAATGGCATATAGGACAACTACGCCGATAAGTGGTGCTGTGAAAATGGGAAAATTAATCAGCTGACTGGCTATAAAATAAAACAAAGGGATTGAGCCAAGTCTCGGTAGCATAGGGATTATCCTAACAGGATTAAAAGCTAGAACGGACATATAAAAAATCGGCTGTTAAGTATAGATAACGGCGAATGATGACGGTATCAAATTTGGATTTATGAGGCGTATTGGTCACATTTCTAGCATGGGTATGAAAAAATGCAAAGCGCTATTTTTTGTCGGCGATGATAATTTGAAAACAATAGAATCAATGTGGCTGTTTTCCTCATCTTTTTTTCCACTTGGATGAATGGGATTTAATGTTATGGCAGTCGTAAAGTCAAGCATTGATGATTTACCACTTGCTGTGGTTAAGAGGTTAAGCTGTCCTGATAAAGAATTTTTTAATTCTTTTATCTGGATTAAAAACTTTACCGAGACCATTACCAAGCCAATGGGCGTTGAAGCCTGTTTTTTTTATGAGGATGACGCTGAATTACCTGTTGTTTTGCCGGTGATATTCACGGTTGAACATTCGCTAAGAACGGTTAAAAGCTTAACTAATTATTATTCGCCAATTTATTCTGTCATAGGCAATAGAGCGGATGCTGATGGACAGCATATTGCTGATTTTTTTATAACCTTACAAAAGCAATTGCCTGCATGGGATGTGATGGAATTACGTCCGCTTGCATTTGAAGAGAGTGATTTTTTATTAAGGCAACTCAAAATAGCCGGTCTGTTTGCAGTAAGTTTCTTTTGTTTTGGTAATTGGTATCTGGATGTTAACGGGCGGTCATATCAGGAATATTTTGCAGGCCTTTCTTCACAACTGAAAAATACTGTTTCGCGCAAATCCAAAAAGTTTTTACAGCTTGATGGCGCGCGTATTGAAATTATTACCTCCGAACAAGGTTTGGCTGAAGGTATGGCGGCTTATCTGCATGTTTATCAGTCCAGTTGGAAAGTTGAAGAAGCTTTCCCTGAATTTATGCCGGGGTTGATGAAGTTAGCCGCATCTATTGATGGTTTGCGCTTGGGGGTTGCCTATTTTGGAAATAAAGCAATAGCCGCACAGGTCTGGATCGTGGCAGATAAAACAGCCTATATTTTCAAATTGGCTTATGATGAAAATTACAAACAATATTCAGCGGGTACTATCCTAACCACAAAATTGATGGAATATGTGCTTGATGTCGATAAAGTTGAGGTGGTTGATTATTTGTGCGGGGATGATGCCTATAAAAAAGACTGGATGTCTAACAGGCGTGAACGCTGGGGAATTTTGCTATTTAATACATTCACTGTAAGGGGATGTATTGGGTATGCTAAAGAAACGTTGAAGTTTTACATGAAGCGATTGCTCAATATTTTAGGAAAAGTGTCTGCAAACTAATTAAAGGGTAAAAATGTCAGGTATTAAAAAACAGGTACAAGAAATAGTTAACTCTGTTTTACAATCTAGTGACGGCGGCAATTATCTGGTGAACGAGGCCCCTTTACTTGGAGCTATCCCCGAATTCGATTCAATGGCTGTTGTTTCAATCATTACCGCACTGGAAGATTGTTTTGGTTTTGTTGTTGATGATGATGAAATTGACGCCTCAGTATTTGAAACGTTCGGTTCACTGGTGACTTTTGTCGAACGAAAACAGCAGGCAGGTCGAATTTTAGGAATGCGATAACATGACTGTCAGTAATCTACTTATGTACATATTATAGGTGTCCTTGTTAGTGCGTTAGCCCTACAGTCGGTGTAGCCATCATTAGCAGCCTGAACATTTCTATTTAGGCGACGGGATATTTATGCCGCGATTGTTTTACGTTTGCCGATCACGAAAACCTATGATCGGGAGGCTAATGAAGATGTGCAACAATATTGGTGGGCATTGCAATAAAATGCCGGTTAAATCAGCCGTTCCTGTTTGATTATCGATGGACCATGCAGCCCTTATTTATTGAAAGCAGTGTAGGAAAGTTATTCGCCATTTATTGGCCACCTGTGGGTAAACCCTATTTTGACAAAGCTATCATTCATATTCCCGCTTTCGCAGAAGAAATGAACAAATCGCGGCGTATGGTGGCATTACAAGCACAGGCGTTTTCTGATCTAGGCTATGCTGTTTTGGTTCTGGATTTATTCGGGACCGGCGACAGTACAGGCGATTTCGGCGAAGCGACATGGGAAATTTGGCTGCAAAATATCGATGCCGGAATTGATTGGTTAAAACAGCAAGGTGCGCAATCGGTTGATTTATGGGGCTTAAGAATTGGTGCATTGCTGGCGATGGATTTTTCTAGCCGAAAACGGCATCGGATTCAACACCTGATTGCATGGCAGCCTGTTTTAAATGGAGATGTTTTTATCACGCAATTTTTACGTTTGCGTGTAACGGCGGCAATGATGAATAAACATGCATCACGCGAAAAAGTATCTGATATTAAGCAGCAATTGCTCGAAGGCCGGGCCATCGAGGTCGCCGGTTATTTGCTGAATTCGGATTTGATTAAGCCGTTAATGGCTTTACACGCTGATCGATTGGATTGGCAAACCGTTAACGAAGTAGCGATCTTTGAAGTGGCGCCTGGCGAGGATAATCCGGGTGTCATTGGCAATACGCAATTGCTTGTTATTCTGCAAGAACGAAACATTAATGCTTCGCTGATAAAAGTGGTTGATGATGCTTTCTGGTCTAGTCAAGAGACTTGTGAAGCATCTGATTTGATTAAAGCAAGTTGTGATAAGGTTAAGCAATGGCTGTGAATATTGCAATAACACATGAAGTTAGCGAAGAAAAATGCTTGCAAGGTGAGCTAACGGATCGAGGACGAAGTCTATGTGATGGTAGGTGTAGTAAAAACTATGGGCAAATTGCCGGGATAAATCCTGTCCTGTGGATGCTTATTACTGGTATTGGGGCAGGTATCATGGCGGCTAAACCCAGTGTTTGCACTTGTGCCCTTTTCCTATTTACAGCGGTTTCATTCGTCGTTAATAATTTAAGTCGGGTACGGACAAGGCTTAACCGTTCGTCCTGAGCCCTTCGGCTACGCTCAGGAGAGCCTTGTCGAAGGATGAGCGGTTAAGCCGTTCATCCTTCGACAAGGCCTTTAGTCCTGAGCGCAGCCGAAGGATCACCACGAACGGCTTAACCTGTCCCAACTTGAGTGGCTAGCCTTAATGAAGAATGAAAACGCTGTAAGTAGTCATCCGCAAGTCTTTTAACATTTGATCACCTTATGCGGGTACTTTGCCAAGGAGCAACGGTAAAGTACCCATAAGGCATAAGCCTGTAAAACCAAGCTAAATTTAAGGCAGCCATCCGATCCGCCCCAAATCATCTGGGCCGTCAGTTTACAGTGGATTAATTGGGTTTCAATGTATCTAACAAGTTAAGCGCGGCTTTTTTTTCTGAGAAGTCTTGTCCAGCTTTAGCAAGGGTTTCGAGTATTTCAACAGCTTTGCTCCGGTTATTATTAGCCGCGTAAGCCTCAGCCAAATGAAACTGAATATCATTTGCTGCTGGCGCTAAACTAGCCGCTTTTTCAAGTACGGTTAAACCTTCTACAGCCTGCCCTTGTTTAACCAAGATGTAACCATAAGTATCTGCAATTGCCGCTGATTCAGGAGATTTAGCGTAAGCTTTCTTTGCTAATTCTATAGCTTGTGGATTATTCCGTTGCACATAAAGCCATGCTAAATTATTAAGTGCCAATACATTATCAGGTTGTCCAGCCAGTATTGCTTGGTAATGGTTTTCGGCTTTTGGGTTGTCATTCAGTTGTTGGTAAACTACTGCCAGTTTAAAATGGATAGCCCCATTCTTAGGATTTTTTTCTAATGCCTTATCAAGAAACTTTATGGCTTCAGGCGACTTTTTCTGTGCATTCATTATATCGACGATAGTAAATAATACTTTGTCATTCGGCTGTGTTTTGTAAGCTTGTTGATAACTTTCAAGGGCTTTGTCCAATTTCTTTTCAGCCAAGAAGACATCCCCTTTTAAAAGCTTACCCAGCACTAACTTGGGAAACAGTGTCTCGGTTTTATTGGCGAGTTCCGATGCTTCAGGATAGCGTTGCAGCTTAATTAAATAAGCCGTTTTAAAAACAAGCGCCTGTGGGTTATTGGGTTCTATCTTTGATGCCTCATCCAGCAATTTCAGCACCTCTTTTTCTTTATCCGGTTGTTCACTAAGTAATTTAGCCAGCAACAAACGATGATTAGTGTCATGTTTTTCTTGATCAATAATCTGGCGTAGCGTCTGCTCGGCTAGTGCTTTTTTGTCATTAACAATTTGAACACCGGCAAGAACGGACATTGCTTGACTGTTATTGGGATAACGTTTGACCAGATCTTCACTTAATAATTGGATTTTTTCGGGCTGTTTTTGTACCGCATAAAACTTCCCTAAATTTTTAATGACTTCTATTTCTGAGGTAATATCACCTTTTACTTTTTCATGTGCCGTTAACAAAACAGATTCCACCTCAATATTATTTTTCTGTTTATTAGCGATATCCGCCAACAGAAGATAAGCGCCAATAATTTTATTATTAATGGCCAATGCCTTATTAGCATAGTCTTTAGCTTTATCCATCTCTCCGGCTTCTAAATTTATTTTCGCTATTCCTAGATACGCTAAAATATTTTTGGGGTTGAGTTGTAGTGCTTTTTGATAACTTTGTTGTGCGGCGAAGGTGTTTTTTTCCAGCGTTTCCAATAAGGCTTGTAAATTGTAAAATTCCGAATCTCCTGGCGTCTTTTTTAATAATGCGGAAATTTTATCCCTGGCATTTTTGAGCTTATTTTGTTTTAAAAGATTTAGAACTTCACGGTAACTGGATTTTTTATTGTTTACTTCAGCTTGCTGTAATGAATCTAACATTGACGGTGAACTTCCAGACTCATTATTTAATGGCGCAATTTGGTCTATTTCATTAAAATGTTTTTGTTGAAGATTTAATTGGTCATAGGTTGCTGACATTACCAAAGGACTAGAGGATAAAATGCCTATGGCTAATACAGCAAGCCCATTTCTATTAATTTTTTTATTATGTTTCATTAGGTCGCCTATTGATAATTATTGCTTAGAGGGAATGATTGTTATTCTAAATCAGGACATGGCACACAACGTATACTTTAAAACGGTCAAGTTTTCGGCTTTTGTTTTTTTGGATGCGGGCATCCAGGCCACATCAATTGTTGCTTGAAACTATAGCATAATTTATTTTCCGATTTTCACTTTCGAGGCCAAGTTACATCGGGATGCCGGGCATAAACAAAAAAAAGCCCCCAGTTTCCCAGGGGTGGTTTAATTGACAACTGACGGGAATCTCCTTACGGGTTACTTTGGGCTTTTCAACAAATTTCAAAGTATCAAATGTAATCGTCGTCATAACTTTCCTTATCAAATTCAATGTGATGCCAGTTTGTCACAGACAGCGGCTGGAGTCCCTCGAAGACCTCAAATGTGGCCGCCGTCCGGGCCAGGGCGGCGTGCTGGCCGACGAGGCCGTGACCGTCGAGACGCGGCGCAAGACCCTGTTGCCCCTGGACGACCTGCTGGACTTGTTGCAGCCAGAAATCCCCGCGCCGGCCCGCCCCAACCTGCACCGTTGCCTGCAACGCCACGGCATCAGCCGCCTCGGCGACCTGTTGCCGGACGAGGGGAAGGCGGCCAAGCCCTTCAAGGCTTACAAACCCGGCTTCCTGCACATCGACACCGCCCAGATCAATTTGGGCAAAGACAAGTGGTATTTGTCCGTCGCCATTGACCGCGCCACCCGCTATGTCTACTTGGAACTGCATGACAACAAAAGGATGGACACCGCCACCGCCTTCCTCGGAAACGCCTTGGCGCAGTACCCGTTCAAGGTCGAAAAAATCCTCACTGACAACGGCATGGAGTTCAGCTATAACCCGCTGCCTGAAAACAAGAAACCCAATGACAAAGAGCATCCGTTCGCGGCGTTGTGCAAGGGACGGCAGATTGGACACCGCACCACCTTGGCCAGGCACCCGTGGACGAACGGCATGGTCGAGGCCACGGACAAGAAGGCCAAGGCCAACACCACCAAACGCTTCCATTACGAGGATGTGGGGCAACTAAAAACGCACCTTTACCACTACCTGCTGAACTACACAACAACCTAAAACTCCGGGCCATCGGACGCAAAAGCCGGATGCAGCTGTACCCACTCATCGGTGATGGACGCGTAAACGTTCCCTTTCCTCGTAAAACTGCCGGGAAAGTGCATCAAATTCATTGACAATGCGGGGGATTTCATCGGCTGGATTGGCAAAGCCTCCGATAAAACGGGTGGCCGCCTCCAAACAAATGCGTTCTGCCTCTTTCTTGATCTGGGTGAATTCGTGCAACTGCTTAGGGTCCACGGTTTTTTTAGTGCCCAATGACGCCAATGTTTCCGGCGGCAGCACAGAACCGTTGGCCAACTGTAGGCCTTCCGGCCTCAGTTTTTTGGAACTGGTCCATAGCCTGATCCAGCACGCCAGGATTTTTCGCGAAAGCTGAAATGGGGTCCGTCCAATTTCAGCAGCGAAAAATGACCTGGCGATTATTGCCTTCGGCGGCCCGCGTTCGTCCTGTGTCCGCCACGACACACTACTTCCCTCCGATACGCAGTGCGCCATGTCCACCACAATGACTTGACGCCGTATCGGATGGCCTTGTATTTTGACTTCGCTTCCGCTATCGCTCCAACTTCGTCAAAACACCCTGCCCCTACGGCTACGCGGGGGGCGTCGTACACCGCTCCACTAACGTTAGGGACAGCTTTATCCTGAGATATTTGAGGCAAGGGAAAATGCTGACAGCGGTTTTTTTATGCACCAGCGCCCATACGCGACCTATATACTTCCAGAAAAATGGCTAAAACCAATAAATCAGAGCAGATGCCTAAAAACATGCAACCGGTATTCGATGCCATTGTAGCCTTGACTGATAATTTCAGCAGACAGCACCTGAATGACGAATATGCCCAATTAGCGCGTTATGCTACAGCCGCATTATGCCGAAAACGACCGTCACCCTTGGTAAGCGGGCATGCTAATACCTGGGCGTGTGGCATTATTTATGCGTTGGGTTTTGTTAATTTTTTATTCGATAAGAGCGAAAAGCCTTATATTAGTGCCACCGATTTATGTGAAAGCTTTAACATCAGCAAAAGCACAGGGGCTTCCAAATCGAAGGTTGTGCGGGATACCTTAAAAATGATGCAGCTTGATCCCAATTGGTGTTTGCCAAGCAAGCTCGATAACAATCCGATGGCTTGGTTGATCATGGTGAATGGCTTAATGTTAGATGCGCGACATTTACCTAGAGAAATACAAGAAATGGCCTATCAAAAAGGACTTATACCTTATATACCGGCAGACAA